>NZ_JBSHBN010000057.1:18629-50988 GCF_053612025.1 Kitasatospora sp. NPDC054768 | reverse complement strand
TTCGTGGTTGTTTTTTGTTTTTTTTTTCTCACTGCCGATCGCCCTCCCACCCCCCCCGGGCGCGCGCCCGCCCCCCCCTGGCCCGCCCCGCCACGAGGGGAGACCAACGTGACACCGCCGGCCGCAGCCAGCGCCGCCGCCATCCGCACCGACGACCCGACCACCGACCCCGCCGCGGCCACTGCCGCGGCCGCCGACGCCCAGGCACCCGCCCCCGCGGGGCTGCCCGGCAACGGCGACGACGACCCCGACGAACGCACCGCGGCGGACTCCGCCGCCCAGCGCCGCGCCCACGCGGCCGCGTCCCCGACCGGCACCCGCTTCACCAGGCCCGGGGGGATGTTCTCCTCACTGCGCGTTCGCAACTACCGCTACTACTTCGCCGGCCAGGTGGTCTCCAACACCGGCACCTGGATGCAGCGCATCGCCCAGGACTGGCTGGTGCTGAGCCTCACCGGCAGCCCGCTCGCGGTCGGCATCACCACCGCCATGCAGTTCCTGCCGATGCTGCTGTTCGGCCTGTTCGGCGGCGTGCTCGCCGACCGGATGCCCAAGCGCCGGCTGCTGGTCTTCACCCAGGGCGCGATGGGCCTGCTGGCCGCCGGCCTCGCGGTGCTGACCGTCGGCGGCGTGGTGACGCCGTACTACGTGTACGCCTTCGCGCTGCTGCTCGGCCTGGTCACCGTGGTGGACAACCCGACCCGGCAGGCCTTCGTCTCCGAGATGGTCGGGCCCAAGGACCTCGCCAACGCCGTCAGCCTGAACGCCGCCAACTTCCAGACCGCCCGGCTGGTCGGCCCCGCCGTCGCGGGCCTGCTGATCGCCGCGGTCGGCAGCGGCTGGGCGTTCGCCGTCAACGCGCTGTCCTTCGCCGCCGTGATCGGCGGGCTGCTCGCGATGCGGGAGAGCGAACTGCGCCCGACCGAGCCGATCGCCCGCGAGAAGGGTCAGCTGCGCGAGGGGCTGCGGTACGTCAAGGAGCGGCCCGAGCTGCTCTGGCCGATGGTGCTGGCCGGGTTCATCGGCACCTTCGGCTTCAACTTCCCCACGCTGCTCTCCGGCTTCGCGTACGACACCTTCAAGGTCGGCGCCGGCCAGTACGGCCTGCTGAACACCGCGATGGCGATCGGCTCGCTGACCGGTGCGCTGCTCGCCGCCCGCCGGGGCGTGCCGCGGCTGCGCCGGCTGGTCGGCGCGGCGCTGGCCTTCGGAGCGCTGGAGGTGGTCGCCGCGTTCGCGCCCGACTACTGGACCTTCGCGCTGCTGCTGATGCTGGTCGGGGTCTTCGGGCTGAGCTTCAACACCTCGGTCAACTCCTCGCTGCAGCTGGCCACCGACCCCGCGATGCGCGGCCGGGTGATGGGCCTGCTGGTGCTGGTCTTCACCGGCGGCACGCCGATCGGCGCCCCGATCGTCGGCTGGGTGACCGCCTCGTACGGGCCCCGGCTCGGCCTGCTGGCCTGCGGACTGGTGTCCGCGGCCGCGGCCGGCACGGTCGGCCTGGTGCTGGCCCGCAGCGCGGACCTGCGGGTGCGGTTCGACCTGCACCCGGGCCGCGGCGGCCGGGTGGTGGCCTTCGTGCCGCGGACCGCGCCGGCGGCCAAGTCGGAGCTGGCCGCCGCCTGCTGACCGCCCGTCGGGCCCCCGGGCGGCGCCCGGGGGGCCCGCGGCGGTTCAGAGCCGGATGGCGAGGACCTGGCCCGGCCAGACGCCGTCCGGCCGCTCGACCTCGAAGCCCTCGGTCTCGGTGAAGCCGAGCGCCCGGTACTGGGCGACCAGTCCGCGGTCGGCGCCGGCGTAGCAGTCCACCCGGAGCAGGCCGATGCCGCGGCGGCGGGCCTCCTCCACCGCGTCGGCGATCAGCGCGGCGCCGATGCCCGAGCCCTTGCGGGTGCGGTCGGTGACCAGGTTGCGGACGAACAGCTCGCGCTCGGCCACGGCGGGGACGTACGCGCCGCGCTCCTCGGACAGCACGCAGGAGCCGACCGTGCGGCCCCGGTCGTCCACCGCGAGACGGATCAGGAACGGCTCGGCGCCGTACTTCGCGATGTGCTCCACCCGGGCCGGGTCGGTGCTGAAGGGCCGGTCGCCCCACTGGCCGGTGCGGCCGCGGCCGGCCAGCCAGGCCACGGCGCCGTCGAGCAGGGCGAGGACGTCGGGGATGTCCTCGGGGCCTCCGGTGCGGATCTTCACGCCGCTGGAATCGATCATGGATCCGTTCTATCCCGAACCGGGGTGCGCGGGAAGATTGATCCATGAGGTTGTTCGTGGCGGTGCTGCCGCCCGCAGAGGCGCTGCAGGGGCTCGGCGACGCGGTCGCACCGCTGCGGGAGCTGCCCGGGGCGGAACGGCTGCGCTGGACCGGCGTCGAGGGCTGGCACCTGACCCTGGCCTTCCTGGGCGAGGTGCCGGCCGAGCGGCTGCCGGAGCTGGCGGCGGGCCTGGACGCCGTCGCCGAGGTCCACCCGGTGCACCGGCTGCGGATCGCGGGCGCCGGGCGGTTCGGCGACCGGGTGCTCTGGGCCGGGGTCGAGGGCCGGACCTGGGCGCTGCGCCGGCTGGCCGACGCCGTCACCGCGGCCACCGCCGAGGTCACCGGGGCGACCGACGACTACGCCTTCCACCCACACCTCACCCTCGCCCGGGCCGGCTCCTCGCGCGGCCACCGCAGGGCCGTGCGGCGGGTCGCGGCGGCCGAGCTGGACGGCCTGGTGGCGGCGCTGGCCGACTACCGGGGGCCGGAGTGGGACGCCACCGGGCTGCACCTGGTGCGCAGCGACCCGGGCGGCGGCTCCGTCCACTACGAGTCGCTGCGCTCCTGGCCGCTGGCGGACTGGGGCTGAGGCCCCCCGGGGGGCGGTTCCGGGACCGGGGCCGCGAGGTCCGGGGACGGCCCCGGGAAGGCCCGGGGCCAGGGCCCGGGAGGAGTCCGGGGCGGGCCGGAGGTACGCTCGATGACCGTGGATCCCAAGACTCGTATGCGCATCGTCTCCGGCACCCTGGTGCTGATGCTGGTCGTCGTGCTGATCAGCTCGCTGGCCGGCCGCTAGGGCGGCCCCCGGCCCGGCCCCGGAACGGCGAGAGGGCCACCGCCCGTCGGCGGTGGCCCTCGGCCGTGTCCTCGGGGGACCGGTCAGACCTGCGCGAGCTGCTCGACCACGTGGTCGATGCAGTGGGTGAGCGCCTCGACGTCCGCCGGGTCGATCGCCGGGAACATCGCGATGCGCAGCTGGTTGCGGCCCAGCTTGCGGTACGGCTCGGTGTCCACGATGCCGTTGGCACGCAGTGCCTTGGCGACCGCGGCGGCGTCCACCGACTCGTCGAAGTCGATGGTGCCGACCACCTGGGAGCGCTCGGCCGGGTTCGCCACGAACGGGGTGGCGTAGGCGGACTTCTCGGCCCAGGAGTACAGCCGGGACGAGGAGTCCGCGGTGCGGGCGACCGCCCAGTCCAGCCCGCCGTTGCCGTTCAGCCACTCCAGCTGGTCGGCCAGCAGGAAGAGGGTGGAGAGCGACGGGGTGTTGTACGTCTGGTCCTTCGACGAGTTGTCGATGGCCGTCGGCAGCGAGAAGAACGGCGGGATGTAGCGGCCGGAGCCGGCGATCTCGGCGGCGCGCTCCAGCGCGGCCGGGGAGAAGGTCGCCAGCCACAGGCCGCCCTCGGAGGCGAAGGACTTCTGCGGGGCGAAGTAGTAGACGTCCGTCTCGGTGATGTCCACCGGCAGGCCGCCGGCGCCCGAGGTCGCGTCCACCAGGACCAGCGAGCCCTCGTCCGCGCCCACCGGACGCCCGATCGGCATCGCGACGCCGGTCGAGGTCTCGTTGTGGGTGAGCCCGTAGACGTCCACGCCGGCCTCGGCGACCGGCAGCGGGTGGGTGCCCGGGGCGGTCTTGATCACGGTCGGCTCGCCGAGCCACGGCGCGGCCTTGACCGAGGAGGCGAACTTCGAGGAGAACTCGCCGAAGTCCAGGTGCTGGGACTTCTCCCGCACCAGGCCGAAGGCGGCGATGTCCCAGAAGGCGGTGGAGCCGCCGTTGCCGAGGACGACTTCGTAGCCGTCCGGCAGCGAGAACAGGCTGCTCACGCCCTCGCGCACGCGCTTGACCAGGTCCTTGATCGGGGCCTGGCGGTGCGAGGTGCCGAGCAGGGAGGTCTGGGTCGCGGCGAGGGCACTCAGGGCCTCGGGGCGCACCTTGGACGGTCCGCAGCCGAAACGGCCGTCTGCGGGCTTGATGTCAGCGGGGATCTGGATCTGAGCCACGCGCGCAGCCTACCGGCCGGAGGGTTCGGCGGGGTACGGCCGTCCGCCCGCTGAGACCGTGATCACTGTTGCTCGGAGGCGGGCCGCAGACAGGCGGCAGCGGGCCCGGCCGGAGCCGGACCCGCTGCTCAGGGGCACTGTCCGGACGCTCGTCCGGTATCCCCGGGGAGGGGATCAGCGGACGATGGCGTCCCAGCCCTCGATCTCCTCGGGGCGGCGCGGGCCGGGGCCGATGTAGCGCGCGGAGGGGCGCACGAGCCGGCCCGTGCGCTTCTGCTCCAGGATGTGCGCCGACCAGCCGGCGGTGCGCGCACAGGTGAACATCGAGGTGAACATGTGCGCCGGGACCTCGGCGAAGTCCAGCATGATGGCGGCCCAGAACTCGACGTTGGTGGCCAGCACGCGGTCGGGGCGACGGTTGTGCAGCTCCTCCAGCGCGGCCTTCTCCAGCGCCTCGGCGACCTCGAAGCGCGGCGCACCGAGCTCCTTGGCGGTGCGGCGCAGCACCCGGGCGCGCGGGTCCTCGGCGCGGTAGACGCGGTGGCCGAAGCCCATCAGGCGCTCGCCCTTGTCCAGGGCGTTCTTGACCCAGGCGGTCGCGTCGCCGGTGCGCTCGATCTCCTCGATCATGCCGAGCACGCGCGACGGCGCGCCGCCGTGCAGCGGGCCGGACATCGCGCCGACCGCGCCCGAGAGGGCGGCCGCGACGTCGGCGCCGGTGGAGGCGATGACCCGGGCGGTGAAGGTGGAGGCGTTCATGCCGTGCTCGGCGGCCGAGGTCCAGTAGGCGTCGACGGCCTTGACGTGCTTCGGGTCCGGCTCGCCCCGCCAGCGGATCATGAACCGCTCGACGACCGTCTCGGCCTTGTCGATCTCGCTCTGCGGGACCATCGGCAGGCCCTGGCCGCGGGCCGACTGGGCGACGTAGGACAGGGCCATCACGGCGGCCCGGGCGAGGTCGTCGCGGGCCTGCTCGGCGTCGATGTCCAGCAGCGGCTTGAGGCCCCAGACCGGGGCGAGCATGGCGAGTGCGGACTGCACGTCGACCCGGATGTCGCCGGAGTGCACGGGGATCGGGAACGGCTCGGCGGCCGGCAGGCCGGGGTTGAACTTGCCGTCCACCAGCAGGCCCCAGACGTGGCCGAAGGAGACGTTGCCCACCAGGTCGTCGATGTCGACACCGCGGTACCGCAGGGCGCCGCCCTCACGGTCGGGTTCGGCGATCTCGCTCTCGAACGCGACGACTCCCTCAAGCCCGGGTACGAAATCGGACATGCGACGGCTCCCTCAGTTCTGTGATCGGCGCTCCGCCGTGGTGGGGCGGCGCACCAGTGACCGAATGGTGTTTGGCACTCGGTGCCAGAGTGACAGGCACGGGGTGCATTGCGCCATACACCACCGTGGTGATGTTTCCCGCGGGCCCGCTCGACGTGCCCGCCGGAGGGGCCGGTCGCGCCCGGGGGAGCGCCGGAACCCCTGCGATCCCGGGAACCAAACGCCTTGTTCCGGACAATTCCCCACGGGGCGGGCGGTCAAGCGGCGGCGGGTCACCTCATCTCCCACCGGGGTTTGTCCGGAGGTAGCGGCGCCCGTTGCTTGTCGTACGGGATGATGTTGGCGTGCAGACCCCGGATCGCGCCCAGTCGACGCCCCCGAGCCCCGCCAACCGGACCCTGGCCGACGAGGCCCGCCCCGGACCGGACCTCACCGTGATGCGCAAGCACTACAGCCACGAGGGCCTGGTCGAGGAGCGGCTCGCGCCCGAGCCGATCGGCCAGTTCACCCGCTGGTTCCACGAGGCGGACGACGCCGGGGTGGTGGAGCCCAACGCCATGGTGCTCTCCACCGCCGACGCCGAGGGGCGGCCCAGCTCGCGCACCGTCCTGCTCAAGGGCTACGACCTGCGCGGCTTCGTGTTCTTCACCAACTACGGCTCCCGCAAGGGCTCCGAGCTGGCCGCCAACCCGTACGCGGGGCTGCTCTTCCCGTGGATCGCGCTGGCCCGCCAGGTGATCGTCCAGGGTCGGGTGGAGAAGGTCGGCCGGGACGAGACCGCCGCCTACTTCCGCACCCGCCCGCACGGCTCCCAGTTGGGCGCCTGGGCCAGCGAGCAGTCCAGCCCGGTCGGCGGCCGGGAGGTCCTCGAACAGCGCTACGCCGAGCTGGAGCGGCGCTACCCGGAGGGCGAGGGCGTGCCCGTCCCGCCGTTCTGGGGCGGGTACCGGGTGGTCCCGCAGAGCGTCGAGTTCTGGCAGGGCCGGGAGAACCGGCTGCACGACCGGCTCCGCTACGTCGCCGACCCGTCCGGCCCGACGGGGTGGCGGGTGGAGCGGCTCTGCCCGTGATCCCTTCGGCCCAAAGGCTCCGCGCGGCGTCCGCGCGGAGCTGATGGACCGTCATCCGTCCGGTAGGATGCCCGTCGCGGACCTGGGCCGATGCAGCTCCGGCCGGCGGCCCGCCGTGCCGACACGATCGAGTGAGGGACTGAGTGAGGGACTGATGGGCGTCACCGGTGCGGGAACCGCCGCTGGACTCGGCTCTGACCTGGTCGACGTCGCCGCCCTGCCGCTCGACGAACTCGACGCCCTGCCCGACACCGTCCTCGGTGACCTGCTGCGCCGGGTGGTCGCGGACGCCCTGACCCCCGGCGCGGAGCCGCTCGCGGCCTTCCAGTCGGCGCTCGACCGGTAGCACCGCGGGAGCCCGCGCCCCCGCACCCGGCGCGTCGAGCCCGACGGGCGCCCGCGCCCCCGCCGGTGCGCCCCCTGAGCGCCGGAGCGCCCCCGGCCGGGGAAGTGCGCCTGACCACCGGCTAAACCCCACGAGGCGGCCGAATCCGCCAACTCGCCAGCGTGGACGGTGGAGTTCGGGACATGCTGGGGTATGAAACCAGCGCCGTCGCGGACCGTTGGGCACGGGGGGAACAGGTGATGGAGCAGGAACAACACCGGCCGTACTTCTTCTTCAGCTACGCGCGTCGGGACTTCGAGGCCGAGGACGCCTTCGTCAACCAGTTCTTCAACGACCTGCGGGACGAACTCGGGCGGCTGGTCGGCACCGGCGTGCGCAGCGAGGAACTGGCCTACCGGGACACCGAGCAGCTGCGCCTGGGCGACGACTGGGCCGAGCGGCTGGCCACGATGCTCGGCCGCAGCCGGACCATGATCGCGCTCTACTCCCCGGCCTACTTCACCAGCCTCTACTGCGGCAAGGAGTGGACCGCCTTCCGCGGCCGGGTCCGGCGCCACCACGAGGAGACCGGGGAACTCATCTCGGCGCTCGTCCCGGTGCTCTGGGAACCCGTCGAGCCGGGCGACCTGGCCGACGAGGTCAACAAGATCCAGTGGGCCCAGCCGGACATGGGCGAGGCCTACGCCCGGTACGGCCTGCGGGCACTGCTGCGCACCGCGCAGGGCGGGGCGTACGAGCAGGTCGTCCGGGTGGTCGCGGAGCGGGTCCGGGACGCGGCCGCGCGCCGGCTCGGCGAGCTGCCCGAGTTCGACCTCGGCGCCGTGCGCGGCTACTTCCCGCCCCCGGCGGCGCCGCCCGCGGCGTCCGCCCCCGGGATGGTGCGGCTGTTCATCGCCGCCGGGCGCGCCTCGGAGTCCGCCGCCGAGGGCGGCTGGTACGGCTCCAAGCCGTGGCACTGGGCGCCCTACCACCCGCCCGTCCAGCCGTCCCTGGCGGCCCGCGCCCAGCAGGTGATCACCGGCGCCGGACACACCACCACGCTGGAGGAGGTCGACACCGCCCTCGCCGACAAGCTCGACCAGGCCCGCGAGGACAGCCAGGTCAGCATCCTGCTGGTGGACCCGTGGGTGGCCGGAGCCGAGCGCTACCGCTCCGCGCTGCGCGCGTACGACGAGCAGAACCACCCCGTCACCGGCGTGATGGTGCCCACCGGCAGCGGCGACCCGGCCGACGGGCCGGAGCGCGACGCGCTCTGGGCGGGCGTGCGCGACGTGTTCCGGCGCAACTGGCTGCGCCGGAGCGACCTGGAGCACTTGTTCCGGGTCAAAGTGAGCCGGGAGAGCTTCGACAACGACCTCACCATCATGGTGACGGTCGCTCAGAACAAGCTCATGGACGACAACCTGGATTGGGGGGACGATGGCGGCGACGCCTTCGGCCTCGGCCCCGGCGGCCCGGACACCGGCCCGGCGATGCCCGGGCTGACCATCCCGGCCGGCCCGCCGGGGCCCCGCCGGGGGCCCGCACACGTCAACCGGGGCCTCCCGGGTTCCACCGACCTGCCGCACCAGAGCCGGGGCAAGGACACCGCTGTCCCGCTGAGGGGGGAGAAGAACGATGACCACTGAGCCCGGCGCGGATCCGGAGCGCGGCGGACCGGGATCGGTCGTCACGTTCTACTCCTTCAAGGGCGGCACCGGCCGCACCATGGCGCTCGCCAACGTCGGCTGGATCCTCGCCAGCCGCGGCCTGCGCGTCCTGGTCGTCGACTGGGACCTGGAGGCGCCCGGCCTCCACCGCTACTACCACCCGCTGCTGGTCGACCCGGAACTGCACTCCACTGACGGCCTGATCGACCTGCTGCGCTCCTACGTCAAGCAGGCGCTGCCCTCCACCGCCGGGCCGGTCGGGCAGTCCCCGGCCGCCTGGCTGGACGAGCCCGGGCGCCTGGACGGCTACGTCTGCGGCCTCGCCCTCGACCTGCCGCCCGGCGGCCGGCTCGACTTCCTGCCCGCCGGCCGGCAGAACGCCGCCTACGCCGCCGCCGTCACCAGCTTCAACTGGCGCAGCTTCTACCACGGCCGGGACATCCGCGGCGGCGAGTTCCTGCGCGAGCTGCGCGACCGCTGGGCCCGCGGCTACGACTACGTGCTCATCGACAGCCGCACCGGCGTCAGCGACACCTCCGGCATCTGCACCGTCCTGATGCCCGACACCGTGGTGGACTGCTTCACCTTCAGCGTCCAGAACATCCGCGGCGGCGTCGACGCGGCCCGCGACATCGCCGCGGCCGAGGAGCGGGCGATCCGGGTCCTGCCGGTGCCGATGCGGGTCGAGGACGCCGAGCAGGAGCGCCTGGAGGCCGGCCGCGACTACGCCCGCGAGGCCTTCGCCCCCTACCTCGGCCGCTGGCTGGCCGGCGACCGCCGGGCCGGCTACTGGGCCGACGTCGAGGTGCCGTACAAGCCCTTCTACGCCTACGAGGAGGTGCCCGCCACCGTCGCCGACCGGCCGCAGGAGGCCCGCAGCCTGCTCAACGCCTTCGAGCGGCTGGCCGGCTGGATCACCGACGGCCGGGTCCGCGCCCTGCGCCCGCTCACCGCCGAGACCCGCCGCCGGCTCTACGGCGCCTACCTGCGCTCCGCCCGGGCGGTTCCGCGCCAGGTGTTCGTCAGCTACGCCCCCGAGGACCGGATGTGGGCCGAGTGGGCCGCCGGGACGCTCACCCGCTTCGGCTACCAGACCTCCCTGCACAGCGCCGCCGAGCCGTACAGCGGCCCCCGGCCGCCGGAGGTCGCCGGGCCGGTCGACGGCCAGGGCCGGCTGCTCGCGCTGCTCTCGCCCGAGTACACGGCGCTGCCCCGCGCGGCCGAGGTCTGGCAGCTCCTCCAGGGGCGCGAACTCGCCTCCGGATCACCGTCGTTGGTCGCCTTCCGGCTCCAGGACTCGGACGAGCCGGTGCCCCGCCCGTTCACCGGGCCGCCGGTGCCCGACCTGGTCCGCTCCTCCGCGGTCGGGGCCGAGTCCCAGCTCTACGCCGAACTCGGCCCGCCGCCCGGCAGCAGCCGCCAATCGGACACCGACAGCGGGGAGTTCGCCGCCCCCGCGCGGTTCCCCGGCACCGCCCCGCAGGTCCAGGAGGCGCCCTCGCGCAACGCCGCCTTCATCGGCCGCGGCAAGCTGCTCGAACTTCTCCGCAACCGCTTCACCGGCGGGCCTGCCGCCGTGCTCAGCCAGGTGCTCTACGGCTTCGGCGGCGCCGGCAAGTCCCAGATCGCCGCCGAGTACGCGCACCGCTTCAAGGCCGCCTACGACGTGGTCTGGTGGGTGCCCGCCGAGGAGCCCGCCAACATCCCGCAGAAGCTCGCCGAACTCGCGCCCCGGCTCGGCGTGCCCACCAGCGACGACGTCGCGCACACCGCCGCCGCCGTGCTCGACGCGCTGCGCCGCGGCCAGCCGTACCGCCGGTGGCTGCTCGTCTTCGACAACGCCGGCACCCCCGAGGAGCTCGCCCCCTGGCAGCCGGCCGGCTCCTCCGGCGGGCACGTGCTGATCACCTCCCGCAACCAGGGCTGGGCCCGGCACGCCGGCCTGGTGGAGGTCGACGTCTTCCTCCGCGAGGAGAGCGTCCGGCTGCTGCGCCGCTTCAACGGCGGGCTCTCCTCGGAGGACGCCGACCAGGTCGCGCAGCGCCTCGGCGACCTGCCGCTCGCCGTCGGCCAGGCCGCCGTCTGGCTCCAGGAGACGTCGATGCCGATCGCCACCTACCTCGAACTGCTCGACGAAGAGCTCACCGAGATGCTGGAGCGCACCCGGCTGCGCGCCGCCGACTACCCGCACTCGGCCGCCGCGACCTGGCGCATCTCGGTCGAGGAGCTGCGCCGGATGAACGCCCCGGCCGCCCAGATCCTGGAGATCTGCGCCTTCTTCGGCCCGGACGCCATCCCGATGCGGCTGCTCTACAGCCGGGCCGTCACCCGCGCCCTGCGGCTGCCCCCGCGCGCGCCCCGCGACAAGCTCGCGATCGGCGAGTTCCTGCGCGCCATCAACCGCTTCGGGCTCGCCCGCACCGACCAGGGCAGCGAGACCATCACCGTGCACCGGCTGGTCCAGGCGGTGCTGCGGGACCAGGTCGAGGAGGAGCGGCGGGCCGAACTGCGCGGCGTCGTCCACGCCGCGCTCGCCACCGCCAACCCCGGCGACCCGGACGTGCCCGTGAACTGGGCCGAGTACGCCGAACTCCTGCCCCACCTCTGGCCGTCCGGAGCGCTCGACAGCGCCGACGAGGACGTCCGGCAGTGGATCATCGACTCGGTCCGCTACCAGTGGAAGCGCAGCCTGCACGAGTCCGGCCGGGAACTCGCCGAACGGACCCTGGAGCACTGGCGCCAGGACGGCTACGGCGGGCCCGGCTTCGACGTCGACAACGACGCCCAGACGCTCATGCTGCGCACCCAGCTGAGCAACATCCGCCGCTCCCAGGGCGCCCTCCAGGAGGCGTACGAGATGGACCGGGACATCCTGGAGCGCTTCACCGCGACGCTGGGCCCGGAGCACTCCCACACCCTCGCCGTCGCCAACAGCCTCGGCGCCGACCTGCGCTTCCTCGGCCGCTACGACGAGGCCCGGGCGCTCGACCGACGCACCCTGGACGCCGCCCGGCGCACCCTCGGCCCGGACCACCCCCGGACCCTGATGATCACCAACAACCTCGCCGTCTCCGACTACCTGGCCGGCGACCGCAGGGCCGCCCTGGAACGGCACCGCAGCAACTACCTCCAGCAGCGCGACGCGCTCGGTGCGCACAGCCTCTACGCGCTCTCCTCGGCCTCCAACTACGCCCGCGACCTGCGCGAGACCGGGCGGCTGCGGGAGGCCCTGGACCTGCTGGAGGAGACCGTCCGGATCTACCAGCAGACCATCGGCGACAGCCACACCGACACCCTGCGCGCCCGCAAGAACCTGGCCGTGGCGCTGCGCCGGGCCGGCCGGTACCACGAGGCCCTGGAGATCGACGAGGACATCTACCAGCGCTACCTGGACATCAACGGCCCCGAGCACCCCGACACCCTGGCCGCCGCCACCAACCTGGCCAGCGACCTCAACGCGCTCGGCGACACCGGGCGGGCGATCCCGCTGGCCGAACGGGCGTTGGCGCGGTACCGCGACTACCTGGGCGAGAACCACCCGGTGACGCTGGCCGGCGCCAACAACCTCTCGGTGTACCTGCGGCTGGCGGGGCGCGCGACGGAGGCGCGCGAGCTGTCCGGCCGTACGCTGGCGCAGTTCCGCACCGTCCTCGGCGCGCACCACCTCTACATCCCGATCGCGATGATGAACCACGCCAACGACCTGTCGCTGGCCGGGGAGCTCCAGGACGCGCTCGACCTGGAACTGGAGGCCGCGCCGCTGATGACCGAGGCCCTCGGCCAGGACCACTACGACTCCATCGGCATCAACTCCAACCTCTCGCTGTCGATGGCCGCCCTCGGGTACGCCGAGCGGGCGGCGGAGCTGCGGGCGGACTGCATCCGGCGGGCCCGGATCACCCTGGGGGAGGAGCACCCGACGACGATCGCGGTGCGGGCCGGGACGCGGCTGGACTCCGACGTGGAGCCGCCGCACGTGTGACGGACGGTCGGCCGGCGTGGCCTAGGCTCACCGGCATGGTGCCGTTCCGGCAGTTCCTGCTGAAGATCCACAGTCGGTGCAACCTGGCCTGCGACTACTGCTACGTGTACGAGGGCGCGGACCAGAGCTGGCGCGGGCGGCCGCGACGGATGGAACTCGCGACCGTCCGCCGCACCGCCCGGCGGATCGAGGAGCACGCGGCCGAGCACGGGCTGGACGAGGTGTCCGTGGTGCTGCACGGCGGCGAGCCGCTGCTCGTCGGCGCGGCCCATCTGGACGCGCTGCTGGCCGAGTTGGCGGCCGTCCGGCCCCGGAAGCGGTTCACCGTGCAGACCAACGGGCTGCGGCTGCTGGACGAACCGGCCCTGCTCGACGTGCTGCACCGGCACCGGGTCGCGGTCGGGGTCTCGCTGGACGGCACCCGGGCCGACCACGACCGGCACCGCAGAACGCCCTCCGGCACCGGCAGTTGGGCACGTACCGCGGAGGCGGTGCGGCTGCTCGGCTCGGACCGGCACCGGGACCTCTTCGCCGGCCTGCTGTGCGTCGTCGACCTGGAGTCCGACCCGGTGGCCACCTACGAGGCGCTGCTGGAGTTCGCGCCGCCCCGGATTGACCTGCTGCTGCCGCACGCGACCTGGCGGGAGCCGCCGCCCGGCGTCCGGCCGCGGCCGCTGCCGGACGCGCCGCCGTCGGGCGCGGAGCCGGCGCCGTACGGGCAGTGGCTGATCGCCGCCTTCGACCGCTGGTACGACGCGCCGCGCCGGGAGACCGGGGTGCGGCTGTTCGAGGAGCTGGCGGTGCTGCTGCTCGGCGGGCGGGCGGCCAGCGAGGCGGTCGGGCTGGCGCCCGTCGACCTGGTGGTGGTCGAGGCGGACGGGACGATCGAGCAGGCGGACAGCCTCAAGGTGGCCTACGACGGCGCCCCCGGGACCGGCCTGGACGTGTGGCGGCACGGCTTCGCGCGGGCGGGCGCGCACCCGGCCTTCCGGGCCCGCCAGCGCGGCCTCGCGGGCCTCGGGCCGGTCTGCGCCGGCTGCCCGCTGGCCCGGGTCTGCGGCGGGGGGCTGTACGCGCACCGGTACGCGGGGGACGGCTTCGGGCACCCGTCGGTGTACTGCGCGGACCTGGACCGGCTGGTCCGGCACATCGCGGGGCGCCTGCGGGCGGGGGTGGCGGGGCTGGCGGGGAGCTGAGGACCGGCGCGGGCCCGGGGGGCGGGTTCCTGGCGGGCGTCGGGCGTCGGCGGGCGGCGGTTCGGCTCA
Source organism: Kitasatospora sp. NPDC054768 (assembly GCF_053612025.1). Lineage (NCBI taxonomy): Bacteria > Bacillati > Actinomycetota > Actinomycetes > Kitasatosporales > Streptomycetaceae > Kitasatospora > Kitasatospora sp. NPDC054768. The sequence goes on along the minus strand of NZ_JBSHBN010000057.1, from coordinate 37,140 downwards.
CCCGTCCGGGTCATGCCCGGCCGCCGTCCGGCTGATCCGCCCCGGCGCGGGGAGACTGCGGACGGACCCGGCGGGTTGGGCGATGGGCCGGCCGACCGGGCCGGGAGCCGAACGGACGAGGAGGAGGACCGGTGGCGGGTACGGGCGAGGTGGTGGCGGCCGGGGTACCGGGCGCCCGCGGGGCGGACGGGCTGCCCCGGCACGGCGTGGACCGGGAGACGTTCCGGGCGATCGCGGGCGCGCGCGGCGGGCCGCAGGCCGTCCGGCTGCTGCGCGGCGGGCAGTTGAGCAAGCGGGCGCTGCTGCTGCTGGCGCTGCGCCGGGCGGTGCCGGAGCACGACGGCTACCGGGAGGCGTACGCCCGGGTGCGGGCGCTGCAGCGGGACGACCGGGAGCGGTGGGAGGAGGTGCTGCTGCGGCCCGAGTTGGACGCCTGGGCGGCCGACTGCCTGCGCGGCGCGGCGGCGGGGGAGGACGTTCCGCTCGGCGGGCTGGGCGAGTTCCTCCGCCCCGGCTCCGGCGCGCCCCTCGCGCTGGAGTGCGACGGGCTGCGCTGGTCGCCGTCGATCGACCACGCCGGCCCGCGCCGGGTGGACTACGGACGTCCGCCGGCCGGTCCGCTCGCCGGCGCCGAACTCGGGCTCTGGGAACAGCGGGTGTCCGAGGCCTGGGACATCCTGGTGCGCCGTCACCGCCGTCATGCGGCGGCCGTCGCGGCCTGCGTGACCACCGTCGTCCCGCTGCGGCCCGCCCCCGGCGGGGAGGCGGTGAGCGCCGCCGCCCGGCGGGCCTACGGCGCGGTGGCGGCCTCGCTGCCGGGCGATCCGGTGCTGCTGGCGCTGGCCCTGGTGCACGAGTTCCTCCACGTCCAACTCGGCGCCCTGCTGGACCTGGTGCCGCTGCACCGCCTCAGCGGCCCGGCCATCCACCACGCCCCCTGGCGGCCCGACCCGCGCCCGGCCGGGGCGCTGCTCCAGGGGGCGTACGCGCACCTGGGCGTGGCGGACTTCTGGCGGGCGGAGGCGGCCGCCGGGGCGGGCGACGCCGCCCGCGCGCACGGGGAGTTCGCGCGCTGGCGGACGCACACCCTGGCCGCCGGGCGGACGCTCCTGGGCTGCGGCGAACTGACGTCGAGCGGGCTGGAGTTCACCGAGGAGCTGGTGCGGACCGTCCGGGAGCTCGGCGAGCCGGGGGAATGAATCCCGGACATCGGACGCTTGGCCGGATGGCGTGCTTGTCGGAGGGCATCCCCGGGCACTCCCGGGGTGTGCCCAGGTACTGGTTCAGGTGCTGGTCCCGGTTCCCGTCCGGGTCCTCCTCCGGGTTCTCTTCCGGATGCGGGCCCGGGTGTTCGTCCGGGTGCTCGTCCCGGCGGTGCGCTTCGGCGTGCGCCAGGGCGAAGTGCGCGACCGCTGAACGGGTGAATTCTGGGGGCTCAGCGCGCTGTCGTACGACGTGGACCGCCTGGGGAGTTCAACGTGAGTCCGCAAGGTGCCGCGCGGAGTCTTCGCTGGCACTACATTGGTCGCAACCGGGTGGGCTTACCCACCCTCGGCAGGTCCTAACCGCGCCTAAGGAAACGAATATGACCCCGGTAACCAGCACCAGGCCGGCCGGCAAGCTCACTGACCCTCAGGAGACGCCGGAACGCCCCTCCCTCGCCGATCTCGCCGCGCTCGGCGCGGAAGAGCTCGCCTCCCGGCTCCAGCGCGCGCTCCCCGGCGCGGAATCCGGCCTCGTGCCGGTCGCTGCCTTCAACTCCTCGATCTGACCCGACCCGGACCTCCGAGCGGAACCCAGACCGAGCAGACCGAACCGAGCCGAACAGTTCCATGACGACGTCGATTCCGCTGCCGTTGACGCAGTTCGTGGTCAAGATGCACAGCAGGTGCGATCTGGCCTGCGACCACTGTTACGTCTACGAGCATGCGGACAGCAGCTGGCGCTCCCGGCCGAAGGTCATCGCGGACGGGATCATGGCCAAGGCCGCCGAGCGCATCGGTGAGCACGCGGCCGCCCACCGGCTGCCCGCCGTCCGGGTCGTCCTGCACGGGGGAGAACCCCTGCTCGCCGGCCCGGACCGCTTGCGCCGCGCCGCCGGGACGCTCCGGGCGGCACTCCCGCCCGGCTGCGTGCTCGACCTGCGCATCCACACCAACGGCGTGCTGTTGAGCCGGGACTTCTGCTCGCTGTTCGCGGAGCAGGACATCAAGGTCGGCATCTCGCTGGACGGCGACCGGGCCGCCAACGACCGCCACCGGCGGTTCGCCGACGGACGCAGCAGCCACCCGCAGGTGCTGCGGGCGGTCGCGCTGCTGAACGAGCCCGAGCACCGGCACCTGTTCGCCGGGCTGCTGTGCACGATGGACGTCGAGAACGACCCGGTGGCCGTGTACCGGGCGCTGGCCGAACTCCGCCCGCCCGCCGTCGACTTCCTGCTTCCGCACGCCACCTGGGACGATCCGCCCGCGCGCCCCGCCGGACCGGCCACCACCCCGTACGCCGACTGGCTGCTGACCGTCCACGGGCTGTGGGAAGCGGACGGACGGCCGTTCGCCGTACGGACCTTCGAGTCCGTGCACCGGACCCTGCGCGGATTCTCCAGCCTCACCGAGTCGCTCGGCCTGGAGCCCTCCGACCTGGCGGTCCTGGAGACGGACGGGACCTTCGAGCAGGCCGACAGCCTGAAGACCGCGTACGACGGCGCGCCCGTCACCGGCATGAACGTTTTCGCGCACAGCCTCGACGACCTGGCCCGCCACCCCGGCATCGCCGCCCGCCAGTCCGGCCTGGCCGGGCTGAGCGAGGCCTGCCGCGCCTGCTCCGTGGTCCGCTCCTGCGGTGGCGGGCTGTACGCCCACCGCTATCGGAGCGACGATGGAGGAGGCAGCTTCGACCATCCCTCCGTCTACTGCGGTGATCTCATGACGTTCATCAACGGCATTGCGGGGAACGGGAGTTCGACTGGCGTTCCGGTGCGGGCGGCCGAGGCCGACCGGCCCGGCGCCGAGCCGCTGCCGCCCGGCGCGCTCACCCCGTCGCAACTCGACGAGCTGGCGCGCGGATACGGGAGCGCGGAGACCATCGCCGCGCTCGGCCGCTCCCAACTCGCCCTCACCCGAGCGATGCTGGCCGCCGCCTGGGACGCCTCCGGACAGGGGCGGGCCGAGGCGTGGGCCCTGCTGGCGGAGCTCGACTCGGCGGCCCCCGCCGCCGTGGACACCGTGCTCGCCCACCCGTACGCCCGCTCCTGGGCGGCCCGCAGACTCGCCGGGGACCTGCCGGTCGGGCTCGGCCCGCTGGCCGCGCTCGCCGCGGCGGCCGCGGTGCGGGCCGGGCGGGGGGACGCGATGGCGGTGCCCGTCCGCGGCGGGTGGCTGCACCTGCCGACGCTCGGCCGGATCGCCGTACCCGACGGCGAGGCCGTGGTCACCGGGCGGGCCGACGGCTTCGAGGTGCGGGCGTCCGACGGCTCGGTGCACACCGTCCCGGACGAACCGCTGCGGCGGGTCCGGCTGGCCGGCGGCTGGACGGTCGCCCTGGAGGACACCGACCCGCTGCGCGACTGCCACGACCACCCGGTGGCGGACCGCCTGTCCGAGGGCGAACTGCTCGACTGGACGGGCGCGTTGCGCGAGGCCTGGGAGCTGCTCGGGCGGGACCTGCCCGGGTACGCGGAGGGCATCCGGGCCGGCCTGGCGACGGTCACCCCGTTGCGGCCGGGCCCGACCGGCCGGGACGTCAGCTCGGCGGCCCGACAGGCGTACGGCGCGGTCGGCATCGCCCGGCCCGCCACCGCGCCGACCCTCGCCCTGCTGCTCGCGCACGAGTTCCAGCACGTCAAGCTCGGCGCGGTGCTGGACCTGACGGACCTGTACGACCGCGCCGACACCACGCTGTACCTCGCCCCCTGGCGGCCCGACCCCCGGCCGCTCGAAGGGCTGCTCCAGGGCACGTACGCCCACCTGGCCGTCACCGAGTACTGGGGCACCCGCACCCGCGCGTACGACGGACTGCCGGGACCGGCCGCCGACCGGGCACGGGAGCAGTTCGCGCTCTGGCGGCGGTACACCGCCGAAGCCGTGGAGCGGCTGGCGTCGTCCGGGGCCCTGACCGGGACCGGCTCGCGCTTCGCCGACGGCATGCGTGCCACCGTGGCACCCTGGCTCGCCCTGCCGCTGCCCGCCGCCGCCGAGCAGGCGGCCGACCGGGTACGGCGCGAACGGGCCGGGGTCTGACCTCCCACTCCCGCCGCCCCGGGTCCTCCCTCGCCCGGGGCCATCAACCCCGGGGAAACGCCATCCTCACCGAACCCCGCGGCGGCGTCGCCGTCGCCTCCCCCGTCCATCCCCTCGTCCGCGACCTCGCCGACCTCGGGGTCCGTCCGGGCACGGTGCTGCACGTCCAGGCGTCCCTGCGCGCCCTCGGACCGGTGCCCGGAGGGGCGGCCGGTGTGGTCGAGGCCCTGCTCGAAGTCCTCGGCCCCGACGGCACCCTGGTCGCCTACACCGCCACGCCCGAGAACTCCGCCACCTCCCGCGTCCACCAGCGCGCCACCGCCGGTCTCTCCCCGGCGGCGGTGGCGGACTACCAGGCCCGGATGCCCCGCTTCGATCCGGCCACCACCCCGGCCTCGCCCTCCATGGGGGCGCTGTCGGAGGCGGTCCGCACCCACCCGGGCGCACTGCGCAGCCACCACCCGCAGACCTCCTGGGCGGCCGTGGGCCGGCTCGCCCGGGAGATCACCGGGCGCCACCCGCTGACTTCCCACCTCGGCCCGGAGTCGCCGCTCGGGCGGCTCTACGAACTGGACGCCCGGGTGCTGATGCTCGGCGTGCCGATGGGCCGGTTCACCGCCTTCCACCTGGCCGACCTGCGCATGCCCGACGTCACGGTGCGCGAGTACCGCTGCGTCGGGGCGGACGGCTGGACCACCTTCCGGGCCCCCGACCTCGACGACCTCCACTTCGACCGCCTCGGGGAGGAGGTCCTGCGCACCGCCCGCGGCATCACCACCGCCCGCATCGGCACCGCCGACTGCCGGCTCGTCCCGGTGCGGGAGGCCGTCGACCTCGCCGAGGCCGTCCTGCGCCGCGGCCGCCCCCTGAACCCCGCTCCTGGTTCCCATCCCTCAACACCTGATCCCGCCCCTCCTCCTCGCCCCGCCCGTCCCCATCGCGTGCGCGGGAAGTCGGCCCGACCGACTTCCCGCGAGACTTCGGGGGTCGGTGTTTCGGCGGCGGGGCCGGCGGGTGCGGGACGTCCGGGCGGTGCGGGGAAAGTCCAGGGGGCGGCTGTCCGTGCGGTGCTACGGTCGGGCGCCATGAGCTGGCTTCCCGATGACTTCGTCCATCCCGTCCGGGTGCCGCTGCCGGGCGGGGCCCATCACCTGCGGCCGGTCCGGGAGGCGGATGCCCCGCTCGACTACCCGGCCGTGACGGGCTCGCGCGAACGGCTGTGGATCCTCTTCGGTCCGGCCTGGGGCTGGCCCGCGGCCACCATGACCTTCGAGGCCAACCAGGCCGACCTGCTGCGGCACGAGAAGGAGATCGCCGCACACCAGTCCTTCAACTACGCGCTGCTCGACGCGGCCGAGACGGCCCTGCTCGGCTGCGTCTACATCGACCCGCCCGCGAAGGCCGGTGCGGACGGCGAGATCGCCTGGTGGGTGGTGGACGAGCTGGTGGGCAGCGAGGTCGAGCGGGCCATGGACGCCCTGGTGCCGCGGTGGATCGCCGCCGACTGGCCGTTCGAGCGGCCCCGCTTCCTCGGCCGTGAGATCTCCTGGTCGGACTGGCTCGCCCTGCCCGCGCACGCCGGCGCGTGAGCCGACCTCGTCCCCCGTGCCCCGGCCCGCGCCGGGGCACGGGGGACGAGCGTCATGGGCCCCTGAGGGCGCGGGCGCACCGGGCACGCCGGCGTGCACCCGGCGGCTACGGCCCGACTGGTTCCAGCCGGAGCCGCCGGGACGGCCAGGGGGCCGGCTCGGCGGGGCCGAACCAGACGCGGACGTCCTCGCCGGTGCGGACGGGCAGCCGGGGGAAGTCGTTCTCGGCGTGCTCGGTGCGGTGCAACGCATGGTCCGGGAGCAAGTGTTCGGTGGCGAAGGAGTCGAAGGCGCCGCCGTGGACGGTCGCCGAGGCGGCCGGGTGGCAGACGGTGGCGAGGACCTCGCGGCCGCCCGCATGCGATGTGAATCCGGGGCCGCGCAGCAGCAGGACGTCGTCGCTGTCGACCATGGTGGCGTTGGCCGCGTCGCGGTGCTCCCGCCAGACCGGGCCGCCGTAGAAGGCCTCCAGGGCGCGCCGCCGGTCGGCCATGTCGGGGAAGGCGCGCAGCCAGACGAAGCGGTCCGGATCGTCGAGGTCGCGGAAGCGGCCGCCGACGGTGATGCCGACCGCCTGCTGGCCGGTCACGAACTCGCGCTCGAACAGCTCGATCAGGGTCTCCCGGGCGCCGGGGTGCAGGGTGTACTGGCGGAGTTCGACGATGAGGTTCATGCCGTGGCCGCGCCGGTGCGGGTGAAGTCGTTCATGCGCCGCAGCGTAGGACCACTCTCCTGACACCACCTGTCAGTGGATACTGGGCGGCATGCGCGCGAGTCGGCTGGTCGCCCTGCTCCTGCTGCTCCAGAACCGGGGCCGGCTGACCGCCGAGCAGCTGGCGGGGGAGCTGGAGGTCTCCGTCCGTACGGTCTACCGGGACGTCCAGGCGCTCGCCGCCGCCGGAGTCCCGCTGTACGGCGACGCCGGGCACGCCGGCGGGTACCGGCTGGTCGACGGCTACCGGACCCGCCTCACCGGGCTGACCGCCGACGAGGCCCAGGCCGCCTTCCTCGCCGCACTCCCGGGCGCCGCCGCCGAGTTGGGCCTCGGCGAGGCGCTCACCGCCGCCCAGCTCAAACTGCGGGCGGCCCTGCCGGCGGAGCTGCGCGAGCACGCCGGGCGGATCCAGGAGCGCTTCCTGCTCGACGCGCCCGGCTGGTACGGCGCGGCGGACGAGACCCCGCACCTGGCCGCCGTCGCCGCCGCGGTGTGGGAGCGGCGGGCGGTGGTGCTGCGGTACCGGCGCTGGCGGGCGCCGGAGGAGATCGAGCGGCGGGTGGAGCCGTACGGGCTGGTGCTCAAGGCCGGGCGCTGGTACCTGGTCGCCGCCGGTCCGGGCGGGATGCGTACGTACCGGGTCGATCAGGTCGTCCGACTGCGCGAGCTGGACGAGGAGTTCGCGGTCCCGGACGGCTTCGGCCTGGGCGCGTACTGGACGGGCTACCTCGCCGACTTCCGGGCCCGGCTGCACACCGGGGAGGCGCTGGTCCGGCTCACCCCGGAGGGCGCCCGGCGCCTCGGGGTCGCCGCCGCGGACGAGGGCTGGACGGAGGCCCGGGTGCCGATCGAGTCGCTGGACCACGCGCACGGGGAGTTCCTGCGGCTGGGCGCCGACGTCGAGGTCCTGGAACCGGCCGAACTCCGTGACCGCATCGCCAGGACGGTACGGGCCCTGGCCGCCCGCTACGGGGGGTGATCCGCGGGCTCGGACAGCCGACCGCCCGGCCGGCGGGGTGCCGGTCGGGCGGGGGCGGGTCAGGCGACGAAGTGGTCGAACTCGCCGGCCTTGGCGCCGAGCACCCAGGCGTTGAACTTGATGCGGGTGGTGGTGACGACGAGGGTGGGGTCGTCGGACTGCCGGATGTAGACGTGGTCGCCCTCGGAGGCGATCTCGATCCAGTCATCCTTGTCGCTGCTGGTGCTGGACCTCTGCCAGTCGAGGTGGTCCACGAGTGCCCTCCTGGTGGTGCGTGGCGGCCGTATCGAGGGTACTGGTCCCAGTGCACGGATGGCGGCATCGTTTCGGTCATGTCAATTCGTGCGAGACGTTGTGCTATTCCATTGGGGTGTCAGTCGTTCCTACACTGAAGCCCCGCCGCACGGGGGCTGCGGGAGGCAGGTTTGCCGACGGGCCCGGGGGAGGCGCGTGTGACTGACCGGGGCTGGGACGAGGACGACGCCCGGCCGTACTTCTTCCTCTCCTACGCGCACACCCCCAAGGCCGGTGCGCGGGGCGCGAGCGACCCGAACCACTGGGTCAGGCAGTTGTACCGGGACCTCTGCGAGGCGGTGCTCCAGCTCACCACCGTCCCGGACGGGGCCGCGGTCGGCTTCATGGACGAGTCCATGCACCAGGGCGAGCTGTGGGCCGAACGGCTGTCCGACGAGTTGGCGACCTGTCGGGTGTTCGTGCCCCTGTACTCCCCGAGGTACTTCAACAGCGTTCCGTGCGGCCAGGAATGGCACGCCTTCACCCGCCGGCCGGTCTACCCGGCGAACCTCGACTCCGAGCGCACCAGCGGCATCGTCCCGGTGCTGTGGGCGCCGATGAGCCGCTACCGGCTGCCGAACGTGGCCAGTGAACTCCAGTTCAACCACGCCAGTTTCGGGCCCGAGTACGCCACCGAGGGCCTGTACGCCCTGATGAAGCTCAGCTACTTCCGCTCCTCCTACGAGCTGGCGGTGCACCGGCTGGCGGCCCGGATCGTGCAGGTCGCGGAGGAGACGGTGATCCCGGTCGGGCGGCGGCTGGGATTCAACGGCCTGCCGAGCGCGTTCAACGTCACCGCCCCGACCAAGCAGCTGCGGATCTCCGTCCTCGCCTACCACCAGAACGAGTTGCCCGCCGACCGCAGCCCCGACTACTACGGCGAGCGGCGCACCGACTGGCACCCGTACCGGCCGGTCGGCTCGCCGATCGCCCAGCACGCGGCGCGCCTCGCCCGGCAGTTGGGGTTCCAGCCGACCGTGCACGAGTTCGACGAGGAGGTCGAGTCGATCATCGGGGGCAACGCCGAGGCGCCCGGCCTGCTGCTGCTCGACCGCTGGGCGCTGCGCGACCCGCGCCGGCGCGAGCTGGTCCGGCGCTTCGACCGCTCGGACGCCACCTGGGTGAGCATCCTGGAGCCGTTCAACGGCGACGACCCGGAGTGCGCCGACCGCGCCGACGAGCTGGGCGACCTGACCGACGAGACGCTGCGCATCACCCGGCGGGCGAGCCGGCCGAGCTTCCTCGGCGCGACCGGACCGACCGGGCTGCACTCCCTGGAGGACTTCGACGACGCGCTGCCCCGGGCGGCGATGAAGGCCAAGTACGCGTTCGAGGGCCGTACCCGGGCCGAACCGGAGGAACCGCCGCCGCCCCGGCCGAGCCTGCGGGACGCGTTCCGGCGCGGCGCGGGCGGGTACGGACCGGACGGATCCCCGGCGGACCCCTTCGAGGACGACCAGGGCGACGACCGCGCCGACGGAGACGGCACCGGCCGCACCACCAGCACCACCCACCGACGTCGGGACAACGGCGACGACCCGCACCGCGAGCGCGACCCGCATCGTGAGCAGGACCCGCACCGCGAGCGCGACCCGCACCGCGAGCACGACCCGTACCGCGACGACGGCGATGAACCCGATGACGGGATGGCGCCCTTGGGAGGACGAGGACCGCGATGACTGACAACCGCACCAGGAACCTCCGTCTCGGCGGGCTCACCTCCGCCGACCTGGCCGCCCAGCGGGCGGCCGAGCGGCAGGCGGCGGAACAGGACCGCAACGGCCGGATCATCACCTTCTACTCGTACAAGGGCGGCACCGGCCGCACCATGGCGCTCGCCAACACCGCCTGGATCCTGGCCGCCAACGGCTTCCGCGTGCTCACCGTGGACTGGGACCTGGAGGCGCCCGGCCTCGCCAAGTTCTTCCACCCGTTCCTCGACCCGGCCTCGCTGGCCGGGACCACCGGGATGATGGACCTGATCGCCGAGTACCGCGAGGAGGCGCTGCGCCCGGTCGAGCACGCCGAGGGCTGGCACCTGGACTTCGCCCGGGTGCACCCGCACGCGCTCTCGCTCACCTGGCCGCACTTCCCGGACGGCGGCAGCCTGGACTTCCTCTCCGCGGGCCAGTTCAACCGGGACTACTCCGAGGCCGTCACCCACCTCGACTGGGACATCTTCTACGACCGCTTCGACGGCGGGCAGTTCTTCGACGCACTCAAGGCCGACATGGCCAAGCGCTACGACTACGTGCTGATCGACTCCCGCACCGGCCTCTCCGACATCGCCGAGATCTGCACCGTCCAGATGCCCGACGACCTGGTGGTCTGCTTCACCCTCAGCGACCAGTCCATCGACGGTGCCTCGCGGATCGCCCAGCACATCCACGACCGCTACCGCGAGCGCGGGATCCGCATCCTGCCCGTCCCGATGCGCATCGACGAGGGCGAGAAGGAGAAGGCCGACGCCGGCCGCGCCCTCGCCCGGGTCCGCTTCGACGGGCTGCCGGCCGGCTTCGACGGCGAGGAACTCGCCCAGTACTGGGGCTCGGTGGAGATCCCGTACCGGCCGTTCTACGCCTATGAGGAGATCCTCGCCACCTTCGGCGACCAGACCGGCACGCCCACCTCGATGCTGGCCGCCTGCGAGCGGCTCACCTCCATGATCACCGAGGGCCGGGCGGCCGGCCTGCCACCGGTGGACGAGGAGGTGCGGCTGCGCTTCGTGGACGCGTTCACCCGCCGCCGCCCGTCCGTGCCCGCCGACCTCTACCTCTCCTACGTCCCCGAGGACCGGATGTGGGCGGACTGGATCGAGTCCGTCCTGACCAGGGCCGGCTTCCGGGTGCTGCCGCGCGACCTCAGCGCCGGCACCGACCCGCGCGAGGAGACCGAGCGCGGCATCGACTCCGCGTACCGGACGGTCGCCGTGCTCTCGCCCGCCTACCAGCGCTCCCCGCAGGCGCGGGCGCTGTGGGAGTCGGTGGTCAGCTCCGACCCCTCCGGCACCCGGCGCCAGCTGCTGCCCGTCCGGGTCGGCGACGTGCGGCTCACCGCGCCGTTCAGCAACCGCAACCCGGTCGACCTGGTCGGCCGCGACGAGACGCAGTCGATCCAGAGCCTGCTGCGCGCGCTCGGCCGCGGCGACACCCCGCTCGACGACGCGCCCAGCGGCGGCCCGCGCTTCCCCGGCAGCAAGCCCTCGGTGTGGGACGTCCCGCCGCGCAACCCCTCCTTCACCGGCCGCTCCGCCGTCCTGGAGCAGCTGCGCAACCAGCTGCGCGGCGGCATGGCGGCCGTGCTGCCCACCCCGCAGACCCTGTACGGGCTCGGCGGCGTCGGCAAGACCCAGGTGGCGCTGGAGTACGCCCATCGCTTCATGTCCGACTACGACCTGGTCTGGTGGATCGACGCCGAGCAGACCGAGCTGGTCGCGCCGGCGCTGGCCGAACTCGCCCGCCGGCTGGGCCTGCGGGTCGGCGACTCGGTGACCGAGGCCGCCGAGGCGGCCAGGGAGGCGCTGCGGCGCGGCGTGCCCACCTCGCGCTGGCTGCTGATCTTCGACAACGCCGACGAGCCCGCCGAGATCCGCCGGTTCTTCCCCGGCGGCTCCGGCCACATCCTGGTCACCTCCCGCAACCAGGCCTGGACCGGGCACGCCGAGGCGCTGGAGGTCGACGTCTTCACCCGCGGCGAGAGCGTCGAGCACCTGTGCCGGCGCGCCCGCAGCCTCTCCCGCCCGGACGCCGACCGGGTCGCCGAGGCGGTCGGGGACCTGCCGCTGGCCGTCGAGGTGGCCGCCGCCTGGCTGGACACCACCGGCACCCCGGTGGAGACCTACGTCTCCCAGCTGCACGCCGAGGCCGCCCGCGCGCTGGCCGTCGGCCGCCCGGCCGACTACCCGACGCCGGTCGCCGCGACCTGGAACGTGTCGATCGGACGGCTGCGCCAGCAGTCCCCGGCGGCCGTCCGGCTGCTCCAGCTGTGCGCGTTCTTCGCGCCCGAGCCGATCTCGATGAACCTCTTCTACAGCGACCAGATGATCCGGGCGCTGGTGAAGTTCGACGCCGACCTCAGCGACAAGTTCATGCTGGGCAAGGTGATCCAGGCGATCGGCCGGTACGCGCTGGCCAAGGTCGACGCCGGCAGCAACAGCTTCCAGGTGCACCGGCTCGTCCAGGCGGTGATCCGGGCCGGGATGACCGCCGACGAGCAGGAGATCGCCGTCCACGAGGTGCACCGCATCCTCACCGGCGCCCGGCCCGTCCTCGGCGACACCGACGACCCGGCCAACTGGCCCGCCTTCGACGAGATCTGGCCGCACCTGTCGCCGTCCAAGGCGCACAACTGCGACGAGGCGGACACCCGCCAGCTGCTCATCGACCGGGTCCGCTACCTGTGGAAGCGCGGCGAGCTCGACCGCGCCCGCGACCTCGGCCACGCCCTGGACGTGGAGTGGACCGGCAAGCTCGGCGAGAACGACCGGCAGACCCTGCTGCTGCGCTTCCAACTCGCCAATGTGCTGCGCTCCCAGGGCAACTACGGTGAGGCGCTGGCCCTGGACGAGGACACCCTGGAGCGCCAGCGGGGCCTGCTCGGCGAGCACCACCCGTACACCCTGATGACGGCCGGCTCGCTCGGCGCCGACCGCCGGGCGCTCGGCCGGTTCCAGGCCGCGCTCGACCTCGACCGCGAAATCCTCGACCAGTTCCGCGAGTTGTTCGGCGACGACAACCCGCGCACGCTCTCCATGGCGAACAACCTGGCGATCGACTACCGGCTGGTCGGCGACAGCGAGGCGGCCCGCGAACTCGACCAGGAGACCCTCGACCGGCGCACCGCCGTCCTCGGCCCCAAGCACCCCTACACCCTGTCCACCAAGTCCAACCTGGCCCGCGACCTGCGCGAACTCGGCGACTACCGCGGCTCGGTGGACCTGCTCCAGGAGGTCACCTCCGACCTCGGCGACGTGCTCGACCCGGACCTGCCGGAGAACCTGCGCAACGCCAAGTCGCTGGCCGTCTCGCTGCGCCGGATCGGCCAGCTCGCCGAGGCCCGCCGGATCACCAAGGAGACCTACGAGCGCTACCTGGAGCGCTACGGCGCCGACGCCCCCGACGCGCTCGCCTGCGCGCTCAACCTGGCCGCCGACCACAGCGCCTCCGGCGACAAGGAGGCCGCCCGCGACCTCTGCTCCACCGTCTTCGAGGGCCACCGGCGGCTGTTCGGCGACGAGCACCCGTTCACCCTGGCCTGCGCCAACAACCTCGGCATCTACCTGCGGGGCAGCGGCGACGTCCCGGGCGCCATCGAGCGCGGCCGGCTCACCGTCGAGGGGCTGACCCGCTCGGTCGGGCCGGAGCACCCGTACACCCTCAACGCGATGATCAACCTGGCCAACGCCTACGGCGACGACGGGCAGCTGGACCGCGCCGAGCGGCTCGGCCGGGCCGCGTACCAGGGGCTGTGCGACCGCTACAGCGCCCAGCACCCGGACGCGGTGGCCTGCGAGGCCAACCTGGCGATCACCCTGCGGTCCGGCGGGCGGCACACCCAGGCGGCCGAGCTGAGGGCACGGGCGATCTCCGAGTTGATCCGACAGGTCGGCGAGGAGCACCCCAACACGGTCTCCGCGCGGGGCTGGAAGCGGATCAACCGCGACCTGGAGCCGCAGCCGGTCTGACCGGGAAGGGGGCGGGGCGCGCACCCGAACCAGGGGCGCGCAGCCGGCGAGCGGCGCGCCGCCGGACCGGGGTGCGCCGCCGGACCGGGGTGCGCCGCCGGACCGGGGGTACGCTCCCTGACCATGAGCACTCCGCCCCCGGTCCTGGTCACCCGGCGCCTCGCCCCCGGCGTCGTCGAACGGCTCACCGCGCACCACGCCGCCACCTGCCACGACTCCGACCTGGCGATGGACCGGGCCGCGCTGCTGGACGCCGTCCGCGGCCGGCGGGCCGTGATCACCACCCTGGACGACCGGGTGGACGCCGGGTTCCTCGACGCGGCCGGCCCGCGGCTGGCCGTCGTCGCCAACCACGCCGTCGGCTACCACAACGTGGACGTGGCCGCCTGCGCCGAACGCGGCGTCCTGGTCACCAACACCCCGGGCGTGCTCACCACCGCCACCGCCGACATGGCCTGGGCGCTGCTGCTGGCCGCCACCCGCCGGCTCGGCGAGGGCGAACGGCTGCTGCGCTCCGGCGCGTCCTGGGCCTGGGCGCCGAACTTCCTGCTCGGCCTGGAGCTGGCCGGCACCCCGCTGGGCGTGCTCGGCATGGGCCGGATCGGCCGGGCGGTGGCCCGCCGGGCCCGCGCCTTCGACATGCCGGTCAGCTACCACAACCGCCGCGAACTGCCGACCGGTCAGGCCGAGGGCGCCGACTGGAAGCCGCTGGAGGACCTGCTCGCCACCTCCACCGTGCTGGTCGTCACCTGCCCGTTCACCGAGGGGACCCGGCACCTGCTGGACGCCCGCCGCCTCGCCCTGCTGCCGCGCGGCGCGGTGGTGGTCAGCATGACCGCGGGCGTGGTGGACGAGGAGGCGCTGGCCGCCGCGCTGGAGTCCGGCGCGCTGTTCGCCGCCGCCGTGGACAACTTCGAGCACGAGCCGGCCGTCCCGTCCGCGCTGCTCGCCCAGGAGCGCGCGGTGCTCGCCCCGCACCTGGGCAGCGCCACCGTCCGCACCCGGCAGGCGATGGGCGGCCTGGCGGTGGACAACGTGCTGGCGGTGCTCGGCGGCTCAGCGCCCCTGACGCCGGTGGAGGTCTGAGCCCGGGCCGCCCCAGCCCGCGGCCCAGGCCAGCGCGGTGGTCATCACCCGGAACGCCCCGAAGTGCGCGGCGCCGGGCTCCAGGAACAGTTCGGCGTCCGGGATGTGGTCGGCCAGCCAGCGGGAGTGGTCGACCGGCGAGAACTGGTCGTCCGCGCCGTGCCAGAGCCAGGTCGGCACCCGGACCGACCCGACCTCGAACCCCCAGTCGGCGGTGAAGGCCAGCACGTCGTCGATCCAGCCGTCGGCGCCGTGCCGGAACGCCTCCCGGTAGTTGCTCTGGAGCATCCGCCGCAGTCCGCTGTCGGCCACCACCTCCCGGTCGGCGGCGGAGAGTTCGGTGCGCAGCCCGTTCAGCAGCCGGACCGGGTCGTCCTTGATCTGCCGGGAGCGGAACTCCATCGCGTCGGCGATCCGGCCGTGCCCGCGCTCGGCCTCCTGGTAGGCGCGGACGTTGGACGGCGTCATCCCCGCGTACCAGTCCAGGCCGGCCGCGTTGCGCGGCGCGAGGCCGACCAGCACCGCCGCCCGGCTGACCCGTCCCGGCAGCAGCGCCGCGCAGGCCAGCGCGTGCGGGCCGCCGCCGGAGCGGCCGAGCACCGCGAAGCTGTCCAGCCCGAACTCGTCCGCGATGGTCCGCACGTCCGCGGCCGCCGCGCTCACCCGGCGGCCGAACAGCCGGGTCGAGTCGCCGTAGCCCGGCCGGTCGTACGAGATCAGCCGCACGCCCAGCCGGTACAGCACGGTGCTGCGCGGGTGCGGGCCGACCCGGCTGCCGGGCATGCCGTGCAGCAGGAACACCGGACGGCCGCGCGGGTCGCCGAGGGACTCGACGGCGAGCGCGCGGTCGTCCGCCGTTTTGATCATCCGTAACGACACCTGCGGCCTCCTCAGTGCTCCGGGTCGGTTGCGTGCTCCCGGTCGGTGGTGGTGCGTACCTCCCGGCGGGCCTGCCAGGTGGTGTGCTCGCGGGAGATCGCGTCCTCGGCATCCCGGGCCAGACGGGCCCAGATCTCCTCGGCCTCCATCGACTCCAGGTCCAGCTGGGCGAGTTGGCGCTGGATCTGCGCCAGCTCCTCGGCGGCCAGGGCGTACGCGGCGGCCAGTGGCCGGTACTGGCGCAGCTGCGCCCAGGCGGCGACCGAGGCGGCCACCGCCGAGACCGTGCCCAGCGCGTCGTAGCTGAACGCGCCGAGCGCCCGCAGCAGGGCGAGCACCAGGCCGAGTGCCGGCAGCAGCACGCCCAGCACCCCGGCCCAGTGCCCGGCGCGGGCGCAGTAGCGGGCCTTGGCGCGGTACCAGTCGTGCTGCAGCTGGATCCGCTCGGCCAGGTACACCTCGCGGCGCACCGCCAGCGGCTGGCCGCGCAGGTCGTGCATGGCCGGGGTGATCTCCACTCCGGCCTCCGGGACGGCCACCGGGCTGTCCCGGAACGCGCCGAGCACCCCGGAGAGCTGGAAGCGGTACAGGCCCTCGGCGTCCGGCAGGGCGCGCGGCGGGGGCTGGTAGGCGTCGGCCCGGACGGCGTACTTCCAGGCCAGCGTCTTCACCGACTCGGCGGCGGCCCGCCCCTCGTACCAGAGGCCCTGCGGGTTCTGCCGGCTGATCACCACCGCCAGCACGATCGCGCCGAGGTAGGCGGCCGCCGCCGGCCAGGCCCAGGGCTCGCCGTCGGCCGAGCCGGTCGCCGCGGCGACCACCAGCAGGACCAGTTCCCAGGCGGAGAGCAGCACCGAGCGCCGCTGCCCGCGCAGCGACGCCGAGTCGGCGGCCCAGAAGAACTCGGGCAGCAGGTCCCGCTCACGTACCCACCCGGTCCGTCCCGCAACAGACGCCATGTTCGGCCCCCACCAGTCGCTCCGGTCGCACCGCTCTCCTGCCCCGGGGGATTCGCCGGTACGCCTGGTGACGGCCGGGGCGGCCGGATGTGGCCGGGAAGCCCCGGTGGTTGTCCGGTACTCCCCGTGTTCGGGTCGGCACCCAACGTGCGGGAGGTGGCGGGGGCGCGCACCGGCCGGCGGATGTGCGCGGGCGACCTGCCGGTGCGGCCCGGCGGAGTGCGGGCCGGTGCGCGCGGCCGGCGGGTGCGGCACGGCGGGTGCCGCTCAGTAGGTGTAGAAGACCCGCTCGGCGTTCTCGGCCATCTGCTCGGCGTTCCACTCGGTGCCGCCCGGGACGTTGCCGGAGCGGAACAGCGGCGGCGCGGGGCACTCCCCGGCGGCCGCCCGGTCGGCCAGCCGGCCGACCGCCGAGGCGACCACGGCCTGCATCAGCGCGCTGGTCACGATGGTGGAGACCGGGCCGAAGGTGGTCTCGGCGCCCGGGTGGGTCAGCTCGCCGTCGCCGACCGCGATCTTGCTGTCCAGCACCACGTCGCAGTGGTCCTTCAGGTAGGTGCCGGTCGGGTGCGCCGAGGGCACCTCCCGCGGGTACGCCAGTGAGGTCACGCCGACCACCTTGAGGCCGCGCTCCCGGGCGTAGCGGGCCAGCTCGACCGGCATCACCTGGCGGCCGGAGAGCGAGATCACGAACAGCAGGTCCCCGGCGGTCGCCGGGGTCAGGTCCAGGGTGGCGGTGGCCAGCCCGGAGACCCGCTCCAGCGCGCTGGACAGCGGCGCGGGCATCACCGTCACCCCGGCCGTCCCGGGCACGTTCAGCAGGTTCACCGGGACCAGTCCGCCGGCCCGGTAGACCACGTCCTGGGCCGGCAGTGCGGAGTGCCCGGCACCGAAGGTGAAGACCCGGCGACCCTCGGTCATCGCCTCCGCCAGCAGCGCGGCGGCGGCCTCGATGGTGTCGGCCTCCTCTTCGCGGACCCGCTGGAGGTGGGAGATCGCGGCGTCGAAGTACCGGCCGACCAGGTCGTTCATCTGCTGCCTTCGCTCTCTGCCGGTGGGGGATTCCGGCCGGGTGGGGTGGTCCGGGTGGTCCAGACCGCCGGTGGAGAAAGCTTCGGCGAGCACGGTCGCGCCCCGGTGGCATCGTTGTCAACAGGAACAAAACGGGCCTCCGGAGCCCCGGGGCGGGCCCGGTTGTCGGTCCGGTACGTCAGAATTGGCGGTGAGGACACCGAAGAACGGAGCCAGCGGCGATGTCTGGGCTGATCGACACCACTGAGATGTACCTTCGCACCATCCTGGAGCTGGAGGAGGAGGGCATCGTCCCGATGCGTGCCCGGATCGCGGAGCGCCTGGAACAGAGCGGCCCCACCGTCAGCCAGACGGTCGGCCGGATGGAGCGCGACGGGCTGCTCCAGGTCGCCGGGGACCGCCACCTCGAACTGACCGAGGAGGGCCGTCGGCTCGCGGTGCGCGTCATGCGCAAGCACCGCATCGCCGAGTGCCTGCTCGTCGACGTGATCGGCCTGGAGTGGGAGCAGGTGCACGAGGAGGCCTGCCGCTGGGAGCACGTGATGAGCGAGACGGTCGAGCGCAAGGTGCTCGCCATGCTCGGCCACCCCACCCAGTCGCCGTACGGGAACCCGATCCCGGGCCTGGACGAGCTGGGCGACACCAAGGCGGAGGGCGAGGGCTTCGACGCCGGGCTCGTCCCGCTGGACACCGTCAAGCCGGGCGAGGCCGGGGCCGACGTGGTGGTCCGCCGGATCGGCGAGCCGATCCAGACGGACAGCGCGCTGATGAGCACCCTGCGCCGGGCCGGTGTCAGGCCGGGCTCCACGGTCAAGGTGAACGCCGGCGTCGGCGGCGTGCTGGTCGGCACCGGGGACAACGCGGCGGAGCTGGGCAAGGACATCGCCCAGCACGTCTTCGTCGCCCAGGCCTGAGGCACCGGACGCGAACAGCCGAGCGGGGCCCGCGGGGCACCCGCCACCGGGCCGCCCCCCGCCCCCCAGCCCACCCCAACCACCCCCCCCCCCCCACAGCACCCCCCCGCAGAGAAAAAAAAAAAAAAAAACCCCCACACACC
>NZ_JBSHBN010000057.1:0-18619 GCF_053612025.1 Kitasatospora sp. NPDC054768 | reverse complement strand
TTTGTTGGTCGGTGTCTTGTTTTGTTTTTTTGTTCGTGGGGGTGAGGCACGGTTCGGTAAGTGCTGTGCGGGCCGGTGGTCACAGGGGCCGGGGGCCCGCTCGCCTCCCCGTTCCCTCCCGTTCCCTCCCGTCCCCTCCTGTTCCCCTCCCGCTTCCCCTCCGTCGCCGCCGCCCGGCTTCCCCGTCCGAGCGCCCCTGCCGGCGTCCCCACACACCGCAATTCCTCCCCTCGGCCGATCATGGCAATCCTTGAGTGCTGTCACTCGTACGAGGGGCTTCTCCCGTTGACCAGCGGGTACACGGAAGCCTTATCCGGACATGCGTATGACGGGCCCCGTCCCCGGTGGGAGACAAGGCCCGTCACTCGCGCGCGTTGTGTCGCGCGGTGCGCACCCTCACCCGATCGGCGGAGGGCGGCCGTTCGAGGGGCCGGGCGGAACCGGCGGAACTCAGCCCACCGGCGTCGGCCGGGCGGCCCGGACGGCGCGGACCGAGGGCGTCTCGCGGGCGCAGGCGTACGCGAGCGGGCCGATCACTTCTGCGGCGTCCGGCAGCCAGCGGTTGAGCGCGGAGGGGGAGCGGGCCCACTGGGCGTACCCGAGGGAGCCGATCCGGGACGGCGGGGCGACCGTCCAGTCCCCCTCGCCCCGGGCGACCAGGTCCAGTCGGCCCGGCGGCCGGCCGAGCCGGCGGAGCATCTCCGGGAGCCTGGCCGCGGCCCCGGGCAGCACCAGGAAGTGCAGCCGCCGCCCGATCCGCCCGGACGCGGCGGGCTGGACCACCACCGGGCCGAGCTGGAGGTCCATCCGCTCCATCCGGGCGAGCGCCAGGCAGCCGGCCGTCTCCGGGACGTCCAGCACGTCGAACGAGCGCCCGGTGGGCAGCAGGATCGACGCCCGGGGCCGGTCGGTCCACCAGCTCCGCACCGCGCCGGGACCGGCGCTCGCCGTCCGCGCCCAGTCCGCGTCCAGCGGGTGGGCGCCCGGCAGTGTGCAGCGGCGGTCCCCGCAGGAGCAGCGGACACCGCCGCCGCCGTCGTCGATCAGCCAGGCGCCCGGGGCCACCTCCCAGTGGCGGTTCTCGGCGTAGCCGACGGCTTCGACGAGCAAGGGGGGTGGAGCGGCCTTCTCGTTCCGGTCCGAGGCGTCGGGGATGTCTTCCACGGGGTACTCAACTACCGTGTGTGAGGCTGGTTACGGCCCGATGGCGCCCGGTTGGGTGCATCCCGGCAATGTCACCCGTTCCGGTTAGTCGACCGAGTTGGTGGGGCCGAGGGCAGGCGCAGTGGGGGCGCACAGGAGCATTTCCCAGGGCGCAAGGGGGGTGCGGTTCGTCACCGTGGGTATCCCGCTGGCGTTGCTGATCGCTAACCTGGTGTCAGATTCCTTGGACGGTCGGACAGTCGGCAACAGATCAGCAGAATCGTCGCCCGCCGGCCGGGACCGGAGGGTGTGGGGAGGCGAAGCCCAATGGCCGCGAGACCACTCGTCGCACGACAGCCCAACGAGCGTCTGCAGCAACTGATCCAGGAGGCCAGCTGCTCCAACGCCGGCCTGGCCCGGAGGGTCAACCTCTGCGGTGCCGAGCACGGGCTGGACCTTCGGTACGACAAGACCTCCGTGGCCCGCTGGCTGCGCGGGCAGCAGCCGCGCGGGCAGGCGCCGGCCGTGATCGCCGAGGCCCTGGGCCGCAAGCTCGGGCGCAGCGTGTCGGTCGAGGAGATCGGCATGGCGGACGGCAAGAACCTGAGCTCCGGTATCGGGCTCCAGTTCGCGCCGACCATCGGTGCCGCCCTGGAGCAGGTCTGCGAACTGTGGCGCAGCGACGTCGGCCGGCGGGACTTCCTGACCGGCGCGACGGTCGCCGCCTCCGCGCTGGTGGAACCCAGCCGGGACTGGCTGATCACCCCGCCGGACCCGGTGGTGGCGCGGGCCGGCGGCCCCCGGGTCGGCCCGACCGACGTGGCCGCGATCAGGGCGACCACCACGATGCTGGTCGACCTGGACCACCGCTTCGGCAGCGGCCATGTGCGCCCGGTGGTGGTGCACTACCTCAACTCGGTGGTCTCCGGCCTGCTCGGCGGCGCCTACCGGGAGGAGACCGGTCGCCAACTCTTCGCCGCCGTGGCCCGGTTGACCGAACTGGCCGGCTACATGGCGGTGGACACCGGGCAGCCCGGCCTCGCCCAGCGCTACTACATCCAGGCGCTGCGACTGGCCCAGGCCGCCGACGACCGCGGCTACGGCGGCTACGTGCTGGCCGCCTCGATGAGCCACCTGGCGGCGACCCTCGGCAACCCGCGGGAGATCGCCCAACTCGCCCGCGCCGCCCAGGAGGGCGCCCGCTCGGTGGCCACCCCGACGGCGATGGCGATGTTCTACGCCGCCGAGGCCCGCGGTCACGCCCTGCTCGGCGACGCCCGCTCCTGCGAGACGGTGTCGGCCAGGGCCCTGGAGATGATGGAGCGCCGCCGCCCGGAGGACGACCCGGACTGGATCGCCCACTTCGACGACGCCTACCTCGCCGACGAGTTGGCCCACTGCCACCGGGACCTGGAGCAGGCCGGCCAGGCCGAGCACTACGCCCGCCGGGCGCTCGACCTGCACCCGCCGACCCGGGTCCGGCGCCGTGCGGTGGACCTCGTCCTGCTGGCCACCGCCCAGCTCCAGCAGCGGGACCTGGAACGCGCCTGCGAGACGGGCGCCCAGGCGGTCCGGTTGCTGAGCGGACTGCGGTCCAACCGGGGCGTGGAGTACCTGGACGAGTTCCGGCGCCGGCTGGAGCCGTACCGGGAGCAGCGCGTGGTCCGGGAGTTCCACGCCCGTGCGGACGCCGAGGCGGCCTAGCGGGTGCCGGGCCGGTCTCCGTGCCCCGGGCGCGGGCCCGCCTCCGTGCCTCGGGCCCGGGGGCGGCCCGGGCCCTGGGCGGTCGCGGATCGTCTGTGCAGGGAGCGTGACGGATGTCCCGCCCACGTGGTCACCCGGTGAGGCGAACCGGTAGCGTGGGCGCGACGTCCAAGGAACTGTGATGCTCCCAAGAACCGACGAGATGTGGTCCGCCGTCAGTGCGCGGTCCTGCACAGGTGAGGAATCGCGTTGAGTCAGCGCCGCTCGTACCCGAACTCCGGTGACTTCAACCTGGACGACCTGTTCCGCCCCGAGCCCGGTCAGCCGCAGGGGCAGCCGGGCCAGCCGCAGGCCCACTCGGCCGTGCCGCCGGTGGGACAGCCGTCCGGGCAGCCGGAGTACCTCGGCGAGGGCGCGCACGCGCTGCCGACCCAGGCGATGCCCGCGCAGCCGGTGCCGGGCCAGTCGATGCCCGGGCACTCGCTGCCGGGCCGGCCGATGCCGGGGCAGGGGGCCCCGTGGGGCGCGCCGCAGCCCGGGTACGGTGCCCCGCAGCCCGATCCGGCTCCGGAGACCCAGTACCTGCCGCCGTACCCCGCCGGCGACCCGCAGGCGGCCGGCTACCCGGCGGCGCAGGCCCAGCCCGGCTACCCGCAGCCGCAGCCCGCGCCGGGGTACCAGGCCTACCCGCCGGCCGCCCAGCCGCAGCCGGCCTACCCGGCCCAGGACCACCACCAGGGCTACGCCCCGGAGCAGGGGCAGGACTACGGCCAGGGGTACGGCCAGGGGCACGACGCGACCCGGGCGGGCGGCTCGGGACGCGGCGGACGTTCGTCCAACAAGCTGATCATCGGCGGCGTGGTGGCGGGCTGTGCGGCGGCCGGCATCCTGGTCGCCGTCCTGATGAGCGGCGGCGACGAGACCAAGGACGACAGGAAGACCACCCCGGCGGCCGCCACCGCCGGCGCCACCACCACCCCCGGGGCGCCGAGCGCGAGCGGCTCCGGCGCGGCCGTCGACCCGGAGGTCAAGGCCCAGGCGCAGCCGCTGTCGGACCTGCTGGGCACCGCGAGCGACAGCCGCAGCTCGGTGGTCTCCGCGGTCGCCTCGGTGCAGAAGTGCGACAAGCTGCCCGAGTCCCAGCAGGCGCTGACGGCCGCGGCCGGCAAGCGGCGCGAGCTCCAGAGCAAGCTCGGCCAGCTGAAGGCCGACAAGCTGCCCGGCGGTCAGCAGCTGGTCGACCAGCTCAACGCGGCCTGGACGGCCTCGGCCCAGGCAGACGACGAGTACGCGCTCTGGGCGCAGGACGCGCAGGGCTCCTGCGACGCGAAGAAGCAGGACAACCAGCACTACAAGAACGCCGTCCAGGCGAGCGGCACCGCGACCACCGCGAAGAAGCAGGCCGCCACGCTCTGGAACGCGATCGCCGCCCAGACCGGACTGCCCAACCGGAGCGACGGCGACCTCTGAGCGACGGCGGTCGACGAGGGACGGCGACGGCGGCTCCTGAACGACGCCGGCCCGTGAGCGACGGCGGCCGGTGAACGATGAGGGGGGACGGGCCGCAAAGGCCCGTCCCCCCTCTCTCGCCCCGGGCGGTCCGCGTCAGGCCGGCGGACGGCCCCCGGTGAGCGCCCAGCGGATGTCCACGAAGCCGGGCTGCTGCAGGGTCATCCGGCCGTTCTTGACCACCTGGTAGGTGACCCAGGTGTTCACCAGCCGCGGCGACCCGCCGCTGGGCAGCATGTTGGTGGTGCCCCAGTTGAGCGGCGGGGTGATCCCGACGTCGATGCCCTCCCCGCTGTCCAGCAGCGAGGAGACCGTCTTCGGGGTGACCGTCCGGCCGCCCTCCGCCAGCTTCTGCACCGCCGTCCGGAACACCTCGTACGCGACCCAGGTGGTCTGCACGCCCGGGTCGGAGACGTCGATGGGGTGCCCGCCGGTGGTGTCGGTGCGCACCACCGCGCGCAGCCCGTCCCAGATCTTCGCCGACTCCGGCGGGTACCAGCTGGTGACGTAGGCGCCGCCGAGCGGGCCGGAGTCGCCGCCGGTGGAGTCCACCACCGACTGCTGGACGCTGCCGATCACCGAGGCGATCCGGGTGTTCTTCGCGTTCAGCCGCCGGTAGGAGTCCAGCAGGTTGCCGGTCGGCTCGGCGGCCAGGGCGCTGGTGATGCAGGTGCCCGGCTCGTCCTTGCCGATCGCCTTGCGGATCACCGGGGTGTAGTCGGAGGACTGCTCGGGCGCCTTGACGTCCGTCAGCCTGATCCCGGCCGGCCGCAGGGCGGTGCCCAGGTAGCCGAGCAGGTTGTCGCCGGCCGGGGTGTCCGGGCGGACCAGGGAGACGGTCCGGCAGCCGGCGTCCACCAGCTGGCGGCCGTTGCCCGCGATCAGTGCCGGCATGCCGCCGTCCACCGGGTAGGACAGCGGGCTGGAGAACTCCGGCTGGGAGAGCCCGTAGCCGCCGATCAGCGGGATGCCGGCGCGCTCCAGCACCGGCATGAACGCCTCGCCCCACTGGCTGTAGGAGCCGATCACGGCGACCACCTTGGCGTCCACCGCCTGCTGGGCACAGGCGCGGGCACCGTCCGCGGTGTTGTGCTCGTTGCAGGTGATCACGCGCAGCCGGTGGCCGTTCACGCCGCCCTTGGCGTTGACGTCCTGGCCGATGGCGGAGGCGAGCGCCGTCATGCCCGGGCGGTCGGCGGAGCCCGTGCCGGCCGGGGCCCAGGTCATCACGGTCAGGTCGTCGCCGGTGGTCGAGGCATCGGCCGGTCCGCCGCACGCGGAGGCCGAGAAGAGGGTGGGGAGCAGGGCCGCGGCGGTGGCGGCGGCTGCGATCGGGCGGCGGCGGCGCCGCCCGATCGGGGGACGGGCCTGGAAGGAGTCCCTTCGGCTGGTCATCGCTTTTCCCTCTCTGGGGCGCACTCCGGCGCACCGGAGCAAGCCAAGCCCCGGCGTCACAAGCCGAGAGGGCAGAAATGCGAACGGATGGCGAACGGCCGCCGAAATCCGGAGTGGTACGCGTGTAGATCGCGAGTGGAGCACGAACAGACGGGGAACGTACGATCGTTCACCATGTCCGCCAGCACAGATTCTTCGTATCGGTCCGCCCGAAACCCTTCTCGTCCGGGCCACCGCTCCAGCACGATGGGCGGCATGCCGCTCAACGACCTGCCCTGGTGGCGCTGGCGAGCCCGACTGCGCTCGGCGCTGCACATGCTGTCCGACCCCGGTTTCCAGCAGGAGACCTGGCTGACCGGCCGGGAGGGGTACGGCGACGTGACCGACGCCGTCTACCGCCTCGTCGAGGACACCTGGCTGGACCGCTGGTCGGCCGAGAAGTACATCGGGACGATCCTCCGCGACTCCGCCGAGGCCGCGCTGGTGGACGTCGCGGTGCTGCGGGCCGTGCAGATGCTGCACGAGGTCGGTGCGGACGCGCCGGCCTCCGCCTACCTCGGCCACCCCGGCTGGCCGGAGACCGTCCGGGCCGCCCGCGAGGCGCACGTCGTGCTGGCCTCGGGCGACGGGGACGACCCGGACGCGTCGCCCAAGTCGCTGGACGTGCTGCGCATCCTCACCCAGCTCTGACCCGCCGGACCGCCGCCGTCCCGCAGTACGGGCAGCGGGGCGGCGGGTGTCCGGGATGTGACACGCTGGACCATCCACGCACGTCACGACCTCAGAACGGGAAACTCCCAGTGGAACAGCAGCCGGTCAGCGCCCAGTACGTCCTCACGCTGTCCTGCCCCGACAAGCAGGGCATCGTCCACGCTGTCTCCAGCTACCTCTTCATGACCGGCTGCAACATCATCGACAGCCAGCAGTTCGGGGACGGTGACAGCGGGCTCTTCTTCATGCGGGTGCACTTCTCCGCCCCCGAGCCGGTCACCGCCGACAAGCTGCGGGCCAGCTTCGCCGCGATCGGCGCCTCCTTCGGGATGGACTGGCAGATCCACCCGACCGAGCAGCGGATGCGGATCGTGCTCATGGTCAGCAAGTTCGGGCACTGCCTGAACGACCTGCTCTACCGCACCCGGATCGGCGCCCTGCCGGTGGAGATCGCCGCGGTCGTCTCCAACCACACCGACCTGCGGGACCTGACCGAGAGCTACGGCATCCCGTTCCACCACATCCCGGTCACCAAGGACACCAAGGCCGAGGCCGAGCAGCGGCTGCTCGACCTGGTCGCCGAGGAGAACGTCGAACTGGTCGTGCTGGCCCGCTACATGCAGGTGCTCTCCGACCGGCTGTGCACCGAGCTGTCCGGCCGGGTGATCAACATCCACCACTCCTTCCTGCCGAGCTTCAAGGGCGCCAAGCCGTACCACCAGGCGCACGCGCGCGGCGTGAAGCTGATCGGCGCCACCGCGCACTACGTCACCGCCGACCTGGACGAGGGCCCGATCATCGAGCAGGAGGTGGCCCGGGTCACCCACGACGTCAGCCCCGACCAGCTGGTCGCGCTCGGCCGGGACGTCGAGTGCCAGGCGCTGGCCCGCGCGGTGAAGTGGCACAGCGAGCACCGGGTGCTCCTGGACGGGACCCGTACGGTCGTCTTCGCGTGACCGCTCCGCGCGGGTCGTTTCGCGTGACCGCTCCGCGCAGGCGTTTCGCGTAGGCGTTCGCGCGGACGGCGGGCCGCTACGGCCGGGAGAGCAGCGGGAGCGCGTGGAGCACCTCGCGGACCGCGGCCCGGTCGCCGTGCTCGCCGACCGGCAGCCGGTCCGGGTCGCGGTGCGCGGCGGCCAGCTGGCACAGCTCCAGGCCGTCCAGCACCATCGACGCCACCGGCTCCCCGCCGGGCGGGCCGCCGCTGCCGACGGCGGCGCCGTCGCCGTCCAGGGCGATCAGCCACTCGCCGCCCGCCGGGCCGTCGACCATCAGCCGCACCCGCCGGGCCGTCCGGGCCCCGCCCTCCGGCGCACCCGGCGCCCCGGCGTGCTCGGGCCGGGCCGCGCGCAGCCCGGCCAGTGCCCGGGGGAGCAGCCGGACCACCAGCTCCACCATCTGCCGCAGGTGCTGCGGCGTCGGCGGGTCGTACGGGTAGGCGACCGCCCGGGCCACGTCCTCGCCGTGCACGAAGCACTCGAAGGCGCGGTCCACGAAGGCGTCGCGCAGCGGCAGCACCGCGAAGCCGTAGTCGACCGGGGTGTTGCCCTGCGGCACGAGCGCGGCGCTGCGCACCAGGTCGTGGGCCTGCCGCCGCCAGCGGGAGCGCACCGACTGCGGCGCCAGGCCGGCCTGGTCGGCGATCAGCCGGACGGTGCGCGCGGTGACCCCGGCGTACCGGCCGCCCTGCGGCGGGACGCGCGGCACGGACGGTCCGGCGGCCGGCTCCTGCGGGGGCACCCGCCGCCCGGCCGGTGCGGCGGGCGGGCCCGGAGCGGCCGGCACCGGGTCGGGCAGGCCGAGTGCCAGCGCCAGGAAGCCGTCCACCGCGGTCAGGTGGCCCAGCACCTCGGCCGGGCGCAGCCGCTCGGTACCGCCGTGCCACGGCAGTTCCGCCACCTCCTGCCACTCCTCCGGGCCGAGGTCGCGCAGCAGCGCGTCGAGCTTGGCGGTCTCCGCCGTGTACGGCATGCCCCAGGCGGGGACGGGCAGTTGGGCCGGCCGACGGGCCAGGCACCAGTCGAGCACCTGCTGGCGCAGCGAGCCGGGCTGGTCCAGCGGCTCGTCCAGCGAGAGCCAGCCGGCGGCCTCGCGCAGCCGGGCCGCCTCCTCGGCGCACTCCCGGCAGTCGCGCAGGTGCTGCTCCAACTCGGCGGCCTCGCGGGCCGGGCAGGCGCCGAGGGCCCACGCGCCGAGCATCGAGCGCAGGGCGTCGTGCCGCTCCTCAGTGCTGCTCACGTCTCCCCGTTCCCGTCCCCGATGCCGTCCCCGGTGCCGTCCTGGCGGGCGCGTTCGTCGGCCAGTTCGGTGGCCAGCAGCTCCAGACCGAGCCGCATCCGCTGCTTGGCGGCCTGCTCGCTGATGCCGAGCAGTCGGGCCGTCTCGCGGTAGGTGCGGCCGTCGTAGTAGGTCACCGCGATGGTCTCACGCAGGGGTTGGGGCAGGGAGTCGACCACGTACTGCATCCTCGCGGCGGTGGCCACGGCGCGGATCTCGGCCTCCGCGCCCGGTGCGAGTTCGGTGGCCCGCCGGGCCCGCAGCCGTTCGACCGCGCGGTGGTGGGTCAGCGCGCCGAGCCAGGAGCGCAGGGTGCCCCGGTCGGGGTCGAAGTCGTCGGGGTGCTCCCAGACGTGGGCGAAGACCTCCCGGGTGAGCTGGGTGGCGGCGGCCTGGTCGGCGAGTATCCGTCCGGCCAGGCCGTGCACCATCGGTGCGAGCTGGTCGTAGAGTTCGCCGAGCGCCGTCTCCTCGCCGCGGGCGAGGCGGCGCTGCAACTGCTCGTCCCAGCGCGGGGTCCGCTCCGGGGTGGCCATCGGGAACCACCCTCCTGACCGGGTTCGCTGGCTTACCCAACGGTATCTTGCGGCCGGGTGGCGCCGGGGGCGATTGCGGCAAGAACGGAACCGTTCCTGGCGGATCACCCCTCCTCATGGATGTGCCTCCCGGCCCGGATCCCTCGCCCGGATCCCCGGCCCGGATCCCTCCGGGTTCCTCGCCGGGGTCCCTCGCCCGGGCCGGGTCGTCCTCCCGCGGCCGGATCGTCGGACGGTACGACGGTCGGCCGGTGGGACCCGTCCGCCGATGCCACTGTTCGAGGGCCGTCGGACATATGTCGCACGGGTGGTTCGTGAGTGGCGGGCGGGGTGCGCGGGGCGCGCGGCGGTAGGTTCCCGACTGCGGGACCGGCGGGTCGGCCCGGGGTGGACGATCACCGGTACGAGCCTCGCGAGAGTGAGCGGGACAGTATGCACCGCGCTGTCGCCCGATCGCCGGAATATGCCCGAAGCGCTTGCTGCGGTCCGTCCCCCCGCCCATCCTGAGGCGTATTCGTGTCGCGGCCGGGTGCCCGACCGACGAGACGGCGCGGGCGAGTGGGCGCGGACGGACAGACCGGGCGGGCGCCCGGGCACGGCTCGGGTGGCGCCGGGCGACGTGCGGGGGCCCGCCGGCCGATCCGGCCCGATCGGGACTATGGCCGAACTGCGAATGCGGGTGGTGGAGCGGTGCAGGTTCTTCAGGTACAGCTGGCGGTGCAGGCTGACCCCGCCGAGGTCGGCCGGGCCCGCCGGTGGGTGCGCTCGCGGCTGCTGAACCACGGGGTGGACCCGGACGCGCCGATGGCCGAGACGGTGGTGCTGGTGGTCTCGGAGCTGGTGACCAACGCCGTGGTGCACACCGGCTGTCCGGCCGTGCTGAGGCTCTGTCTGCCGGTGGCCGACGGCCCGCAGGAGGGTGGACCGGCCGCCCCGCTGCGGGTGGAGGTCGCCGACGCGAGCCGGGCCGCACCGACGCCGCGGCACGCGGGCGCGGACGAGGACGCGACCAACGGGCGCGGTCTGGAGCTGGTCGAACTGCTCTGCGAGCGCTGGGGCTGGTACCCGGAGGACTCGGGCAAGCGGGTCTGGTGCGAGATCGGCAGCGACGCCCGTCCCGCGGATCCGCTGGCCGACGTGGACTGGGCGGCTTTGGCGCAATAGCGGCTTTCGCGGCGGCCGTCGGACCGTGCCGATCACGGTGCTGATCACCGGCCGAAAGGTGACGCAACCATTCCGAATT
Organism: Kitasatospora sp. NPDC054768; assembly: GCF_053612025.1. Taxonomy (NCBI): domain Bacteria; kingdom Bacillati; phylum Actinomycetota; class Actinomycetes; order Kitasatosporales; family Streptomycetaceae; genus Kitasatospora; species Kitasatospora sp. NPDC054768. Next base: position 8,101 of record NZ_JBSHBN010000057.1, on the reverse strand, counting down.
TCGGACTACCCATTGACGTGACGTATCCGACTGATCACGCTTGGGTGCGGCGCTCCGTCGCGAGGGGACGCCGAGGGGACGTCCGTCCACCGCCGCGGTGCCGCTGTCCAGGGGATTCGTGCCGGCAGGGCGGACCGCGGACGGCCGGTCACGGGCCGCTCCTCGGCGAGTGCGGAGGGCGTGGCGCGGAATCAGGGCTCGCGCGCCGGGGTTGGATGGCGGCCTGCCGTACCGTGCTCGGGGTGGGCGCGGCCTGCCGCCATCCGATCCGCCGCCGGCGCGCGACGGGATCCGGCCACCGGTCGGGCGGTCGCCGGGCCGTGCTCAGGAAGCGCGGCCTTCCGGGAGGGAGCGGAAGGTGCGCCGGTAGGCGCTCGGTGCGACGTCGAGCCGGCCGCGCAGCTGCAGTCGCAGCGAGGCGGCGGTGCCGAAGCCGGACTCCCGGGCGACCTGGTCGATCGTCAGATCGGTCCGTTCCAGCAACTGGCGGGCCCGCTCGGTGCGCTGGGTGGTGATCCACTGGCCGGGGCTGGCGCCGGTCTCCTCGCGGAAGCGCCGGGTGAAGGTCCGTACGCTCATCCCCGCCCGGTCGGCGAGCTGGCGCAGCGCCAGTGGCCGGTCCAGGTGCTCCAGCGCCCAGGCGCGCACCGCGGCGGTGCCGCTGCCGCCGGAGTCCACCGGGCTCGGGGCCTCCACGTACTGCTTCTGCCCGCCCTCGCGCCACGGCGGCACCAGGCAGTTGCGGGCCACCGCGTTGGCCACCGCGCTGCCGTGGTCGCGGCGCACCACGTGCAGGCACAGGTCCACCCCGGCGGCCACCCCGCCGGAGGTGAGGATGTCGCCGTCGTCGGTGTAGAGCACGTCGGGGTCCAGCCGCACCTTGGGGAACAGCCGGGCGAAGCGCTCGGTGTAGCGCCAGTGGGTGGTGGCCGGGCGGCCGTCCAGCAGGCCGGCGGCGGCCAGGATGAAGGAGCCGGTGCAGATCGACATCAGCCGGGTGCCGGGCCGGATCCGGGCCAGCGCGGCGGCAAGGGGCGGGGTGAAGCAGGCGTCGGCGACGGCCGGAGCGGAGTCGGCGGAGGCCGGGATCAGTACGGTGTCCGCCCGTTCCAGCAGTTCGGGTCCGTGGTCGACCATGACCCGGAAGTCGGCGCTGGTGGTGACCGGCCGTCCGTCCAGGGTGCAGGTGGCCACTTCGTACAGCGGCCGTCCGTCCGGGTCCTTGGCGCCGCCGAAGATGCGGGCGGGGATGCCGAGTTCGAAGGCGATCACGCCCTCCAGGGCGAGTACCGCGACCAGGTGTGCCATGCCGTCCCCTCGGGCGTCGGTGGGTCCGGGCCAGGGTACTGCGGGCCATGGCCCGAATCTTGCGAAAGCTGTCATTCAGGCCACTCGTCCGGTCCCGGGCGGCCCGGAACACTCGTTCGCGTGACCGAACGCAGCGCCCTCGCCCCCGCATCCCGCTCCGAACCGCCCGACCCGGCCAAGCGCCCCCGGGTGCACTACGCCTGGGTGGTGGCCGGCGTCTCCCTGCTCGTCCTGCTCGGCTCGGCCGGCTTCCGCTCCACGCCGAGCCTGATGATGGACGCCCTGCACAACGAGTTCGGCTGGTCGCTCGGGACGATCTCCAGCGCCACCTCCGTCAACCTGACGCTCTACGGCCTCACCGCCCCCTTCGCCGCCGCCCTGATGGACCGGTTCGGGGTGCGCCTGGTGGTGGTCTGCGCGCTGCTCACCATCTCGGTCGGCTCCGGGCTGACCATGCTGATGCGCGAGCCCTGGCAACTGGTGCTCTGTTGGGGCGTGCTGGTCGGCCTCGGCAGCGGCTCGATGGCCGGAGCCTTCGCCACCACCATCACCGGGCGCTGGTTCCGGGCCCGCCAGGGCCTGGTCACCGGGGTGCTGACGGCCGCCGGAGCGGCGGGGAACCTGGTCTTCCTGCCGATCGGCGCCTGGCTGGTCGAGCAGCACGGCTGGCGTTCGGCCGTGGTCGTGGTCTCGCTCGCCGCCAGCGCCGTCGCCGTCCCGGTGCTGCTGCTGATGCGCGAGCGCCCCGCCGACCTCGGCCTGCTCCCGTACGGTGCGACCGAGGCCCCGGCCGCGACGGTCACCGACGGCCGAGCCCTGGCCCGCTCGCTGCGGGTGCTGCGGAACGCCGCGCGCGTCCGGGCGTTCTGGCTGCTGGCCGGCTCCTTCGCGATCTGCGGCGCCACCACCGCCGGCCTGGTCGGCACCCACTTCATCCCGGCCGCGCACGACCACGGCATGCCGGTCACCACCGCCGCGAGCCTGCTCGCGCTGATCGGCGTGTTCGACGTGCTCGGCACCGTCTTCAGCGGCTGGCTCACCGACCGGGTCGACTCCCGGGTGCTGCTGACGGTCTACTACGGGCTGCGCGGCCTGTCCCTGCTCCTGCTGCCGCAACTGCTGGCCGGATCGCTCCAGCCGCCGATCCTCGCCTTCGTGATCTTCTACGGCCTGGACTGGGTGGCCACCGTGCCGCCGACCGTCGCGCTGTGCCGCCGGCACTTCGGCGAGGACGCCCCGATCGTCTTCGGCTGGGTGCTCGCCGCCCACCAGATCGGCGCGGCCGTCGTCGCCGGACTGGCCGGCCTGGCCCGTGACGCCCTCGGCAACTACGACCTCACCTGGTACGGCGCCGGCGCGCTGTGCGCGGTCGCGGTCGGGCTCTGCCTGGCGCTGCGCGGGGGGCGGGCCGACCGGGCGGTGCCGGCCCTCCCGTGACGGGCGGTCCGCGCGCCCGGGGGCGGCGCCGGCCCTCCCGGTAGGACCGTCGTACCGGAGGTCTAGGCTCCGCTCCATGGCGCTCACCTTCACCCTGGACCCCGAGCTCGACCCCGATCTGAGGACGGCCGTCGTCCGGCTGTGGGCCGACGTCACCAACGCCGGCGGGGCGGTCGGCTTCGTGGCGCCGGTCACCGAGGAGGAGGTCCGGGACACCGCCGAGCGCCAGTTCGCCGGGGTCGGACCGGACGGCCCGGACCGGTTGCTCGTCGCGCACGAGAGCGCGACGGGCCGACTGGTCGGCGTGCTGTTCTTCGAGTCGATGCGCTTCGACCTCATGGAGCACTGGCGGATGCTCAAGCGGGTCATGGTGCACCCCGACTTCCAGGGCCTGGGCCACGGCGCCCGACTGCTCGCCGAGGCCGAGCGGACGGCCCGGGAGTGGGGCCTGGAGTCGCTGCGGCTCACCGCGCGCGGCGGCCTCGGGCTGGAGCGGTTCTACGCCCGCAGCGGCTACCGGGAGGTCGGCCGGGTGCCGGCCGCGATCCGGGTCGCCCCCGGGGACGACCGGGACGACATCACCCTCTGGCTCGACCTGCGCTGACGACCGCCCGCCGGGCCGCGGGCCGGATCGGGTGCCCCGTGCCCCGCTCCGGCCGTCAGGCATGCTTGACTGGAGAACCCGCCCCAGCGCAACGAAGAAGGACGTGTCGAGTGACCAGCAACGGCCCGGAGAAGTCGCACGCCACGCTCCGCTACACCTCGCTGCGGGTCAGCATCTTCCTCGGCTGCCTGCTGGTGGCCCTGCTGCTCGGGCACTTCGGCGTCATCCCGGTCAGCGGTGAGGCCGGCATGATCTTCCTGTTCCTGCTGGCCGCGGTCGCCTCCGCGCCGCTCAGCTACGCGCTGCTGAGCAGGCAGCGCGACGAGATGTCCGCGCAGATCAGCGGCAAGGTCTCCGGGATGCGCAGCCGTACCGCCGACCGGATCGCCGCGCAGAACGCCGAGGAGGACGCCGCCGACGACGCCGCCCGCTCGGCCACCGCCGGCCAGAACTGACCCGGGCCCGGCCCCGGAGCGCAGCCGCCGTGCCCGCCACCCGAGACTCCGAGCCGTCCGAGCCGTCCGCCGGGCAACCGTCCTCCGAGGGGGCGCTCGGCACCTGGCCGGCCCCCGTCCGCCGCCCCACCGGGCGGGACGTGGCGCGGCTCGCCGGGGTCTCCCAGGCCACCGTCTCCCTGGTCTTCTCCGGCGCCGAGGCCGGCCGGCGGGTCTCCGAGGCCACCCGGGAGCGGGTCCGGGAGGCCGCCCGCAGCCTCGGCTACCGCCCGCAGGCGGCCGGGCGGCAGCTGCGGCTCGGCCGCAGCGGGATGATCCTGCTGGCCGTGCCGAACCTCCAGGGTCCGTTCTTCGGCCGGGTGCTGGAGGGCGTCCACGAGGAGGCCGGCCGCAACGGCCTGGCCGTCGTGGTCAGCTCCGGCTGGGGCAGCGCCACCCTGGCCGAGGCCGCCACCGCCGGCCGCTTCGACGGCCTGCTGATCTGCTCCCCGGACGACAGCCAGCTCGGTGAGCTGCCCGTCGACACCCCCGCCGTCTTCCTGGACGCCGACCCCGGCACCGACCGGGCGCGTCCGACCGTCGAGCTCGACGTGGCTGGCGGGATGCGTGCCGCGGTCGAGCACCTGGCCGCGCTCGGCCACCGCCGGATCGGCCGGCTGCGCTCCAGCCACTCCGCCTACACGTTCCGGGTCCGGCAGGCCGCCTTCGAGCAGGCCGTCCGTGAACTCGACCTGGACGTCGTGGAGTTGGGTGTGAGTCTGAACGACGGCCACCGGGCCGCGCGGACCGTCGCGGGCCGGCTGCTGGAGCGGACGGACCGGCCGCGGGCGGTGATCTGCGACGACGACGTGGTCGCCTCCGGGGTCTACCAGGCCGCCGCCGAACGGGGGCTGCGGGTGCCGGAGGACCTGTCGGTGGTCGGCATGGACAACGTCGCGGTGGCCGCGCTGCTCGCCCCGCCGCTGACCACCGTCGACCTGCCGGGCGAGGAGCTGGGCCGGGCGGGCGCGGCCGCGCTGGCGGCCCTGCTGCGCGGGGAGCGGGTGGCGCCGGTCGCGCCGCTGGCCACCTCGCTGGTGCTGCGCTCCTCCACGGCGCCGGCCGGTACGGCCCCGACCTGGCGGTGACGGACCGTCACCGGTGACAGGACTGCGCCCGTCGGCCAGACCACCGGCGGGCGCAGTCGTTCGTGGGGGTGGGTCAGCCCACCGGGACGGGCCGGGCGGCCGGGGCGAGCGGCACCGGGTGGAACCAGCGCCGGGCGCCGAACAGCACCAGCCCGCCGAGTGCGATCCCGCCCACCGCGCACAGCGCCACCGGGCGCAGCGAGTCCTCGGCGAGCTTGCCGGAGACGGCGTAGCCGAGCGAGTTGCCGGTGGCGAACAGCGTCACCAGCCAGGCGAAGGCCTCGGTGACGGTGCCGGTCGGCGCCAGTTCGGCGACCAGGACGAACGCCGCCGCCAGCAGCGGGGCCAGCATGACCCCGGAGAGGAAGGCCAGCGCGGCCATCGGGTACGGCCCGGGCAGGGTGACCAGCGGCAGGTAGGAGGCGGCCATCGCGAGGGCCATCACCCAGGTGCGGGTGGCCGTGGTCCGGCGCCAGGTGACCGCGCCGTAGGCGAGCGCGCCGAGCAGGCCGCCGAGCGCCGCCAGCGCCAGCAGGGTGCCTCCGCCGCCGGGCAGCGTACCGACGTGCTGTTCGGCGTAGGCGATGAACAGCACGTTCTGCGCGCCGACCGCCCAGCCGGCCCCGGCCAGTCCGACCAGCAGCAGCACCAGTCCGGGGGAGCGCAGCGGCCCGAGCAGTCCGGCGGATCGTTCCTGCGCCGGGGCGCGCCAGGCCCGGGCGGGCCCGGCGGTGGCGACGATCAGCGCGCCGGCCAGTCCGAGCCCGGCGGCCACCCAGAGTGCGGCGACCGGGCTGAACAGCCCGGAGATGGTGGCGACGGCCAGCGGGCCGGCCACGTAGAGGATCTGCTGGGCGGCCGAGTCGAAGGCGTACGCGGTGTCGAGCTGCTTCTCCTCGACCACGTCCGGCCAGAGCGAGCGCAGGCAGGGCTCCAGCGGGGGCATGGCGAGGCCGGCGATCGCGGCCCCGATCGGCGCACCGAGCGCGGAGCCGGGGGCGAGGGCGAGCAGCGCGTACCCGCCGCCGGCCACCACGGCGGAGGCGAGCAGGACGCGCGGCTGTCCGGTGCGGTCCACGATCCGGCCGAGCACCGGGCCGCCGACGGCGGCGGCGATCGCGTAGGCGGAGGTGGCCAGTCCGACCCGGCCGTACGTCACCCCGGCGTCGCGCAGGGCGAGGGCGATGACGAGGGCGGTCATGCCGGCGGGCAGGCGGCCGAGCAGGGTGCCGAGCAGCAGACGGGTGACGTGCGGGGCACGGAGCAGGGCGAGGTAGCCCATCGGCCGTCCTCTCCGGGTGGGCAGGCAGGGGCAGGGACGTCGTCAAAGTTATACGTATAACTGCTCAGCGGTCAATCGGGCCGCCGAGTAGGCCTGATGGGGCGTCAGCTTCGTTCGTGTCCGGAGTTCGGGCCGGTGGCGGGCCTCGGGCGGCGTGCGCGCTGCGTGACCTCAAACAAGTACTTTGAACATCTCAAACCTTTACTGCTAACGTATCGGCCATGACAGCCTCAGACGCACTGCGGATGCACGGCCCGGGCCCCCTGCCCGGCGCCGCCCGCCCGTGTGCTCTGACCGGTGCTGTGGACAGCCCGCGCCGTTGTCGCGCCATGCGCTGTGCTGCCCTGAGCTGTACCGCGGCGGCACGCCCCTGACCGGGGGCCCGACCCCTCCCGTCCGGCCCCGCGCCGTGCCGCCCGCTCCGCCCCCACCTCACCGTCAGCAACGCCCTCCCCCGGAGACGCTCCCCCATGTCCACAGCGCCCGAGGCGACCTCGTCGCCGTCCGTGCTCGCCCGCATCCGCAAGACGCCCTTCTGGGTGCAGATCGTCGCCGGCCTCGTGCTCGGCGTCGGCCTCGGCTACCTGGCCCGCGCCGCCGACATCTCCTGGCTGGCCACCACCCTGGAGACCATCGGCAAGATCTTCGTCCAGCTGCTCAAGCTGGCCGTCCCGCCGCTGGTGTTCACCGCGATCGTGGTGAGCGTCGCCAACCTGCGCAACGTCACCAACGCGGCCCGCCTGGCCACCCGCACGCTGCTCTGGTTCATGATCACCTCGCTGATCTCGGTCGGCATCGGCATCGGCCTGGGTCTGCTGACCAACCCGGGCGAGGGCACCAACCTGAAGACCGAGGGCCTCAAGGCGCTCGACTCCAAGGGCACCTGGATCGACTTCCTGACCGGGATCTTCCCGACCAACATCGTCGACTCCTTCACCAAGGTGAACGTGCTCCAGATCGTCTTCCTGGCGGTCGTGGTCGGCGCGGCGATCCTCAAGCTCGGCGCCAAGGCCGAGCCGGTCCTCAAGCTCAGCGAGTCCGTGCTGGAGCTGACCCAGACCGCGCTCTGGTGGGTCATCCGGCTCTCCCCGCTCGGCACCCTCGGCCTGATCGGCAAGTCCGTCGCCAAGTATGGCTGGGACCTGCTGAAGCCCTTCGCCACGCTGACCCTGGACATCTACCTCGGCTGCGCGCTGGTGCTGTTCGTCGTCTACTCGCTGGTGCTGCGCTTCGCCGCCGGGCTCAACCCGCTGCACTTCTTCAAGGGCGCCTGGCCCGCGATCCAGCTGGCCTTCGTCTCCCGCTCCTCGGTCGGCACCCTGCCGGTCACCCGCCGCGTCACCGAGCGCCTCGGCGTCCCGAGCGAGTACGCGTCCTTCTCCGTGCCGTTCGGCGCCACCACCAAGATGGACGGCTGCGCCTCGATCTACCCGGCCGTCGCCGCGATCTTCGTCGCCCAGGTCTTCAACATCGAGCTGGGCATCAAGGACTACATCCTGATCGCCTTCGTCTCGGTGGTCGGCTCGGCCGCCACCGCGGGCCTCACCGGCGCGATCATCATGCTGACGCTGACCCTGTCCACGCTGGGCCTGCCGCTGGAGGGCGTCGGCCTGCTGCTCGCCATCGACCCGATCCTGGACATGATGCGCACCGCGACCAACGTCGCCGGCCAGGTCGTCGTGCCGATCGTGGTCGCCGCCCGGGAGAAGATCCTGGACGTCGCCGCGTACAACAACCCGTCCGGGGACCTGTACGACGAGGCCCCGGAGCCGGCCGTCGCCGCAGGCCAGGGCGGCGCGGCCCCGGTCGCGGCCTGAGGCGGAACGTCCGGTCGAACGCCAGAGGGGACGTTCGACCGGCATGACGGAAAGGGCCCTCTCCCGGTGAC
>NZ_JBSHBN010000056.1:31112-51064 GCF_053612025.1 Kitasatospora sp. NPDC054768 | reverse complement strand
GGCGCCGCCCGCGCTGCGCCCGCGGGGCCGGGTTGCTCCGCGGGGAGAACGGGTCCGTCCGGCCCCCCCGCCGCCGCGCCGGACCCGTCGAACGGCGCACGATGAGAGCGGACGGAGCACGAAGAGGGCGGCCGGAGCGCATCGCTCCGGCCGCCCTTCCCCGTCCGTCGGGACCGCTCGACCCGCCGGGGGCCGTCCCGCCGTCAGGCCCCGTCCAGCACCTCCACCAGCGCCGTCAGGAACTCCTTCGGCCGTTCCAACTGCACGCTGTGCCCGGCGCCTTCGACCGCGACCTCGCGCACCCGGCCGCCGGCGGCGGCGTAGCGGTCCAGTACGGCGCGGGTCTGCGCCACCATCGGCTGGGCCGGGCAGGTGTCCGCGCCGGGCCAGCCCGGGACGGCACCGATGGCCCCCAGGTGGGCCAGGTCGAAGAGCGAGGTGTCGGAGACGATCACGTCGGCCGTGCCGCGGATCCACAGGATCGGCGGCTTCGGCTCGACCAGTTCCAGGTCGTCGATCCGGAAGTGGGTCGGCGCCATCGAGTTGAGCACCCCGCGTTCGCCGGGACCGAAGCCCGGCCAGGCCTCGCTCGTGCGGCTGTCGCCCGGGTAGTGGTCCTCCCCGGTCCGGGTGGTCAGCATCGCCGCCACGTAGTGGTCCGGCTCCGCCAGCGGCTCGCTGACGTAGGTGGTGTTCAGCACCGAGAGCGGCGCGAACGGCGACTCGGCGCCCGTCTCGCCCTCGCGCAGCAGCCGGACGAAATCGGGGGCCGCGCCGCCGGCGCCGGAGCCCGCCCCGTCGGGCGAGTTGAGCCGCCCGTCCACCCCGTGGGTGCCGCCGAAGCCGTACGGGGAGACCGGGTTGACCAGGGTGAGCGAACGGACCAGCTCCGGGTGGTCGCGCAGCAGTTGCAGCACCACGCCGCCGCCCATGCTCCAGCCGACCAGGTGGACCGGGCCCAGGGCCAGCGCCCGGAGGTAGGAGAGCAGGTCCTCGCTGTGGTCGCGCAGGCCCCGGGTGGCGTCCACCGGCAGCGGCTCGGTGCGGCCGAAGCCGCGTAGGTCGGGGGCCAGCGGGCGGTAGCGGGCGGGGAGCCCGGTCATGGTCGAGTGCCAGAAGACGCCGGAGGAGACGTTGCCGTGCACCAGGACCACGGGTTCCCCGGTGCGGCCCTCGATCTCGGCGTAGCCCACGGTGAGCCGGTCGGTGGCGATCAGTCGATCGGTGATCATCCGGGATGTCCTCAGTTCAGCCAGCCGGCGACCTGCGCGCTCGCCGCGCTGTCCCAGCCGAGTTGCAGGTGGTTGGCGAGGGCGATCAGCGCGGTGCCGCCGACGGTGCCGAAGCCGGTGGTGTCCAGCGCGCTGGCCACGAAGACCACGCCGTCGCTGGGCCCGCGGTTCTCGTTGAAGATCCCGACGATGCTGGGCGTGCCACCGGCCAGGAGGTAGGCCGTCACCGAGGAGGGCACCCCGGCCTGGTGCAGCGGGGCGATCAGCGAGCCGGCGTTGATTGCGGCCTGGATGCCGCCGCCGTCGGTGTAGAAGCCCTGCCCGCCGTAGTAGGTCGTGTACCAGTCCTGCTGGGTCTGGTCGATGCCGAACACCGAGTCCCAGCGGGCCAGCATCTGCCGCTGCCCCGGGTAGTTGTCGTAGCCGCTCGCGGGGGTGAAGGAGAACTCCGGGTGCGCGGTGTAGGTGCCGTAGCAGGTCATGCGCAGGTGCGGGGACGGGGCGTTGACAGCACCGCCGCACTGCGGCCAGATCGAGAAGTCGTGCGCCCACCCGTGCGCGAACGGGTAGTCGTAGCCGCCGTTCGGGCCGCCGAGGGTGATCAGCTTGCGCACGTCGCCCGCGTACGGGCGGCCCCAGGAGGGCTTCACCGAGGACACGTAGGCCCGCGAGGACATCTCGCCCTTGCTCCACCCCACCACGTCCACCTGCGGGACGCCGAGCTTGGCACGGATCAGCGCGACGGCGTCGCCGACCTCCTGGGCCTGCATCAGGTTGTCGCCCTGCTTGTGCGCGAAGCCGATCGCGAAGACCCGGTAGCCCCGCCCGGCCAGGTTCTGCATCAGCCCGGTGTTGGGGCAGGACATGGAACCGCAGCCGTAGCCGCCGGACTCGCCGGGGTTGGCCCAGGCCCGGTCCGGGTTGTCGTTGGCGCCGTGCACCAGCAGCACCGGGACCTGGTGCGCGCCGGTGTTCCAGCCCGGGGCCGAGTAGAGCAGGAAACGGCCGGAGAAGGGCTGCTTGACGCCGCCGAAGAAGGTGAGCCGCTGGCCGTCCTGGTCGCCGCGGCCGTCCGGCGGGTACTGCTCCTGCCGGAAGCCGGTGGTGGTGTCGAGGTAGCGCTCGACCCGGTCCCAGCCGTTGGCGACGGTGCCGTAGGTCGCCTCCAGGGTCAGGTTGGCCGGCACCGCGGCCGCGGCCGGCCCCGCCGGGACGGCCGCACCGATCAGCGCCAGGACGCCCGCGAGCACCCAGCCCCATCCTCTTCGCCTGCCACGCCCGTTCCTTCGCATACGCGTTCACTCCTCCACACCGGGGGCCAAGTGCGCGACACGCTACGGACGCCGCAGTGCCGTCCCTATGGAGGCGTCACATACCTCCGGCGTTCCGGTATGGGTGTCCACCACCTGGCCGGAGGCGGGACCCGGCTCCACTCTTCACGGAGACCGGTCGTCGCCGAGGTCCGCTCCCGCCGGGCGGAGGACCTCGCCGTTCCTCCACCGGACGGTCATGCGTCGGACACGCCCTGATGCCGCGGGTCGGCCGACAGGCTGATCGCCGAGGCGGGGCACAGGGCGACCGCCTCGCGAACCGCGCCCAACGCCCCGGCCGGAGGCTCGGGTTGCCGCACGACCGACGTGCCGTCGTCCTCGCGCTGGTCGAAGACCTCGCCGGCCGTCAGGACGCACATTCCGGAGCCGATGCAGCGTTCGGTGTCCACGGTGATCCTCATCGATCACGCGTCCCAGGTGACGGGGAGGCTCTTCACCCCGTAGATGTCCGCGAGCTCCGGGCGCAGGGCGACCTCCTCGGGCGGCACGGCCAGGCGCAGCGTGGGGAAGCGGTCGAGCAGCGCGGGGAAGGCGACCCGCATCTCGATGCGGGCCAGCTGTTGGCCCAGGCACTGGTGGATGCCGTGGCCGAAGGCCAGGTGTCCGCCGTCCTGCCTGCGCAGGTCGAGCACATGGGGATCGGGGAAGCGCTCGGGATCGCGGTTGGCGGTGTTGAACGAGAGGATCACCCGCTCGCCGGCCCTGACGGTCCGGCCGCCGAGTTCGACGTCCTCCAGGGCCGTCCGCATGAAGGTCTTGGCGACGCTCAGGTACCGCAGCAGTTCCTCCACGGCCCGGTCGGCGAGCGCGGGATCGCCCCGCAGCGCGGCCAGTTGGTCCGGGTTGCGCAGCAGCGCGAAGGTTCCGAGGGCCAGCATGTTCGCGGTGGTGTCGAGACCGGCCGCGAGCAGGATCAGGCTGATCCCCTTCAGTTCCTCGTCGGTCAGATCGCTGTCGGTGAGGTCGCTGAGCACGTCGTCGGTGGGGTTGGCGCGCTTGGCGGCCACCAGCTCGGCCAGGTACTCCTGGGTCGAGGCGTAGGCCGCCATGAGGTCCTCGTCGCTCGTCTCCCCGTTCATGAACGAGTCGACCTGCTCCTGGAAGGAGCCCCGGTCCTCGTACGGCACCCCGAGCAGCTCGCAGATCACGATGGCGGGGATGGGCTTGGCGAACGCGGTCACCAGGTCCGTCGGAGGCCCGGCCGCCTCCATGGCGTCCAGGCGGGCGGTGGTGACCTGCTCGATGCGCTCGGTGAGCAGCCGCATCCGCCGTACGGTGAACTTGCCCGTCAGGGGCTTGCGGTAGCGGCTGTGCTGGGGCTCGTCCATGAGGACGAACTCCCCGGGCGGCGCCGGCGGGATCTGGAAGTCGCCGTAGTCGATGGTCGGGTGGAGCATCAGGTCCTTGCGCGAGCTGAACCTCGTGTCGGCCAGCACCGCCCTGACCAGGTCGTATCCGGTGACCAGCCAGCCGGGCCGTCCGCCGGGGAAGGTGTAGCGGCTCATCGGCGCGTGCCGGCGGGCGTCGATCAGCTCGGCGGGCGGGTCGAAGGGACAGCCGGGGCGGCGTGCCACCGGCATGGTCGTGACGGTGTGCGGGGATTCACCCATGGCCGTTCCTCGTTTCGCGTTGCCGCACGTTCGGATAACTGGAAAGCTACGGCTGTTTCTGACTCGACGTCAATCGGATGAAACGCGTCTTCCCAGCTCAGTAACGGTAAATTGATGCAATGACGCTGAACTCGAACGCAATGGATCGTTGCAATGGATGAAGGTTAAGGCAATGTCGCGCCCGGGCTCGCTCACGCGTGCAGGTCAGGCCGGGTAGCTGAACACGGCGGTGAGCTGCGGCAGCGCGTCCCAGCCGACGACCGCGCTGCCGGCGGACTCGGACAGCGCACGGATGTAGGTGCCCGCGTACCCCTCGTCGGTCAGGTAGACGCCCCAGGTCGCGAGCCAGTCCCGCACCTCGCCGGTCTCCGCGTCCTGCACCGGCTCCGGCTGCGCCGGGGCCTTGCGCTGCACCAGGAACCGTCGTCGGTCGCACTCCGTCAGGGCCCGCCGCCAGTCCCCGTCGGACGTCTCCCAGCCGGCGACGATGCCGCCGCCGCGCGCGTCGTTGTTCGGCTTGAGGATCAGTTCCTCCCGATGGGCGCGGCAGTAGTCGATCAGATCGACCACGTCGCCGTCCACCTCGACCGTGCCCTCGGCCATCGACCGCGTCCACGGCAGCATTCCGTCGATCAGGGCCAGCTCCTCCTCGGCCAGGGCGGCCCGGAACCGGGGGTCGTGCAGCATCGGCAGGATGCCCTTGTTGCCGTGCAGGTCGGTACAGATCGGGGTCAGCTGCACGGTCCGGCCCTCCTCGTGGGCGCGGAAGACCGGCTCCATGGCCCCGGCGACCTCGGGGTCGGCGAGGATCTGGTCCACCGACACGTAGCGGAGGATCACGTCCACCGGGGTGCCGTCCAGGTGGATCTTCCCGCCCGGCGAGCTCAACTCGCCCACCTCGGCCAGCCGGAGGTCGATTCCCTTGCCCCGCATGTACTCCTGGAAGGGCAGCATGTACTTCCGGTACTGGGCCACCCGGCCGTTGCTCTCCAGCATCACGACCACCGGCGTGCCGGCGGCGGACACGCTCTCGGCGCAGCGGGTGAGCATGCGGGCGATGCCCGCCCCGATGTCGGGGTAGGTCAGCCGGTGCTTCTCGGCGAACTCCCGGAACCTGGGCACGTCCATCAGCGCCCGCGGGATGTCGCCGGTCCGTTCCATGCCGCCGAGGTCGGCGCCGATGTTGAACTCCAGCAGTCGCCAGGAGTCGCCGTCACGGTGCAGGTCGGCCCGGCCGTACGGGATCGGCGGCACGAGTCCGTTCCGGCGGACGAGCTCCACCGACCGGCGGTCGAGCCCGAGCGCCTCGCCGTAGGCGAACACGTCGCCACCGTGGAGCCTGCCGGGCAGGGAGACGATCAGGTCGTGGAACCGCATGAGCCGGTCGGCGACGCCGCGGATCGCGGTCTCCTCGACGAACAGCGGCCGGCCGAGCACCCGCCCGTCGAAGGCCGCGGTGAAGTGCGGCGGGAACCGCAGGTGGTCGACGACCCCGCGCAGGCCGTCGCGCCCCTCGGCGGCGCATTCGTCCAGGTAGGACCGGGTGACGGGGCAGGGGTTCCGGTTCATGCGGTGACCGTTCGCTGGTAGAGGGTGGGCACCTTGCCGCGCTCGGTGCGCTCGAAGTCGCCGCGCTCGACGTGCTCCACGGTGAACCCCAGGCAGCGCGGGCCGGTGACGATCTGGTTGAGCTCGACGGTGTCCGCGAAGGCCGCGACCACCGCGTCGACGGTGATGTCCCCGGGTGTGCTCGGTGACAGCAGCAGCCGTACCCGGTACCGGTTGACGGTCCAGAGCACCTGAAACTGGCAGTCGGCGGGATCGGTGATGCCCAACCGGGCGAGCCGCGACATCAACTGGTCGGCGGAGACGGTCTCGGAGTCCACGTTCAGCGACTGCCGGGCCCGGCCGAGCAGGGTGAGCACGGAGGCCTGGCTGCCGCAGCGGCACGGCTGGGTGCTCAGCCGGCCCCGGTCGCCGATGGCGTAGCGGAACAGGGCCATGCCGGTGTCGCTCAGCGGCGTGACCAGGACCTCGCCCTCCTCGCCGGCGGCCACGGCGAGCCCGGTCTCCTCGTCGACGATCTCCACCACCATCGCGTCCTCGTGCACGTGGTGGTCGTTGCCGGACAGCCACTGGCACTGGTAGCCGATGGGCCCGGTCTCGGTGGTGGAGTAGGCCAGCGAGCGGACCGTCAGTCCGGGCAGGGCGGCGGTGAGCGCCGCGGTGCGGCTGGCGCCGAGGCTCTCCCCGATGTAGAGGTAGGTCCGCATCGAGGCGAGCAGGTCCGGGGGCGTTCCGGTGAGCAGGTCCACCCCGTACCCCGGTGGCGCGGCCAAGGTGTCGATCGCGTGCTCGGAGATCATCTTCGCCGTCTCCGCGACGCTGGTGACGTTGCCCAGGGGGTACACCCGCGCGCCGAGCAGCCGAGCGACCTCCTGGGTGAACAGGAAGGATCCGTTGAGTTCGGCCCCGTAGAGGCAGTTCGCCACCCGGCGGGGCGGCTCGGGCAGGGTCGCGCGCAGCCCGCGCGCGCCGAGCGCGGACACCTGCTCGTTGAACGCCCAGGAGTGGTACATCATCTTGACCTTGCTGGAGGTCCCGCTCGAACGAAGCACCATGCCGGGCTGGTCGCCGTCGATCAGGAACTCCACCGAGTGCGGCGGACAGCCGTCGGCCAGCGCGGACGGGGTCAGCACGGGCAGTTCCGGCAACCGGTCCAGGCTGTGCACGGAGTCGAGCCCGGGCCAGCGGCGCAGCACCGCGGGCGTGCGCCGGGCCGCGGTCACCAACCGCGTGAAGTTGTGCGCCCGCAGTCGCTCGATCTCCTCCCGGCTGATGGCGTCCAGGTCGGCGGCGAGCCGAATGCCGGTGTTCATCGGGAACCTCCGTTGTGTGCTGATCTCGTCGCGCACGATCACCGTGCCTGCCCGGACGGCTCCGCGCGGCGCAACGCGTCCTTGCTCGGGGGGCCGCTGCCGCCGGTGCGATTCCGGCGCGGCCCCGGCGCCGACGGGCCGGCCGCACCGGGCATTCGGTTGGTCCCATTCCCATTCCGTCGACGCCCGAACACTAGATTCCGTCGGACGATCGGACGACCGGCTTCTTTGCGTTATGGGGCGGCATTTCTTGCTGGGGGCCGCATTTGTTGCGCGAATTATCCGACCCTCGACGGGAGGCGTTCCGGTTCGTCCAACTCCCGCCAAACCCGGAACACGAACGGCCACAGCGAAACGAGCAGGCAGAGCCCGCCGAGCACGAGCACCGCGGCGGTCGGCCCGACCGCGTCCAGCAGCACCCCGGCCAGCAGCAGTCCCAGCGGCATGGCCGCGTTGGCCGAGGCGTGGAACGCCGCGAACACCCGGCCGCGCAGCCCCTCGGGCACCCGGGCGTACTTGACCGCGGCGATCACCGGGTTGATCGGGCCGTTCGCCATCATGCAGGCCGAGACCACCAGCACCAGCAGCACCGGGTGCGGGTCGGCCGCCACGGCCAGGAAGACGGGCGCGCCGGAGACCAGGGAGCAGATCGCGAACACCCGCCACCGACGGCCGCCGTCGCCCAGCCAGCCGTACAGCGCCGTGCCCAGGATGCTGGCGCCGCTGGACGCGGCGATCAGCACGCCGACCAGCGTGCTGTCGTGCCACACGGTCAGTCCGTAGGCGGGCAGCAGCACCGAGAGCAGCCCGACGGTGAGGGCGTTCAAGGCCGCGCACTGCACGCCGATGACCAGCAGCAACCGGTCGCGCCGGAAGTGCTCGGCGGCCTGCTTGAGCTCCCGCAGGTAGCCGTGCGCGCCGTCGGCCGGCTCACGCCCGGCGGCGGCCGCGGGCCGGACCAGGAGGCCCACCAGCGCCGCCGCGGTGAGCAGCGCCGCGCCGTCGGCCAGTAGGACCCAGGTGGGTCCGATCAGCCCGATCAGAATGCCGCCGAGCGGCGCGCCGAGCAGGTCTCCGGTGCGCAACGCGGACTCCTCCGCGCTGGTGCCCCGCTCGACGCGGACGCCGGTCGCGGCCAGGACGGCGGGCAGCAGCACCTGTTTGGCGCTGCGGGAGGGTGCTCGACCGGCGCCGATCCCGAACACCAGGACCACGAGCACCGGCAGCGACAGCAGGTCCAGTGCCTCCGCGGCCGGGATCGCGATCACCGCGACGGAGGCCGCCAGGTCGGCCATGATGCTGCCGCGCCACGCGCCGTACCGGTCCAGCAGCGGGCCGACCAGCACCACCGAGAGGACCAGCCCGAGCGTTTCGGCGGCGGCCACGGCCCCGGTCTGGAGGCCGCTGCCGGTTCTTGACAGCACGAACCAGGGAAGGGCGATCATCGTCATCGTCGCGCCGCACGAGGACACGCCGCACGCGGCGACGAGTGCGAACAACGGCAGGCGACGGATCACCGGCGTACTCCGCGGAACAAAGTGTTCACGATTCCCCTAAATGCCGATTTTCGGATGCTAGTATCCGCTGGACCATTCATCGAATAATCCAATTCGGAGTCTCACCCGTGGATCCTGTTGTCACTGACC
Source organism: Kitasatospora sp. NPDC054768 (assembly GCF_053612025.1). Taxonomy (NCBI): domain Bacteria; kingdom Bacillati; phylum Actinomycetota; class Actinomycetes; order Kitasatosporales; family Streptomycetaceae; genus Kitasatospora; species Kitasatospora sp. NPDC054768. The sequence goes on along the minus strand of NZ_JBSHBN010000056.1, from coordinate 42,366 downwards.
GGCTGGTGCTGCGTTCCTTCACCGAGGCGGATATCGACGACCTGCACGACATCCAGCGCCGTCCGGACGTGACCCGGTACCTGCTGTGGGACGCCCGCACCCGCGAGGAGACGCGCACCGCGCTGGCCACCAGGATCTCGGAGTCCGAGCTGGCCGGGGAGGGCGACAACCTGGCCGTCGCGGTGGAGCTGCGCGAGTCCGGCCGGCTCATCGGCGAGTTCAACCTGGACTGGCTGAGCGCCGAACTGGGCCGCGCCGAGATCGGTTTCGTGATGAACCCCGACCACGGCGGCCGCGGGTACGCCACCGAAGCCGGCCGCGAGGTGCTGCGGCTGGCGTTCGAGCGGTACGGCTTCCACCGGGTGGTCGGCATGTGCAACGGGAACAACGTTTCGTCGATGCGGCTGATGGAGCGTCTCGGCATGCGTCGGGAGGCGTTCTTCGTGCAGGGCGAGATGCTCAAGGGGCAGCGGGCGGACCTGGCCGTGTACGCGATGCTGGGCACCGAGTGGGCCGGCGCGGACGTCATCGCCGAGGGAACTCCGGTCGCCCGGGGATGACGTCCGCACGTCGTGGTGGTCGCCCGCCTAGAGGGTGGTGGCCACCGCGGCGGGGTCGCTCGCGCGGAGGTAGTCCGCGAGCGTGTCGTAGCGTTCACGGAGCTGACGCTTGAGCACCTTGCCGGTGACGCCCTGCGGGATGTCGGTGACGGAGCGGGTCAGTTCGAGCACGGCCAGCGTGGGGTGGCCGGCCGCGCCGAGCACGGTGTTGGCCGAGGCGAGCAGCTGCGACGGGTCGAGGTGCTCGCCGTGGGCGGCGACCAGTGCCACCGCGACCGTGTTCCCGCCGTGCCGGCCGGCCACGACCGTGCAGTCCACGATCACCGGCAGCTCGTTGAGCAGGAGTTCCTCCATCTGCACCGAGTGCGCGGGGCCCGCCGCGGTCTCGATGGTGTCCACCGCCCGGTCCACCTGGTAGAAGTCGCCGGCCTCGTCCTGGTACGCCAGGTCGCCGGACAGCCAGTACCCGGACAGCCGGCTGCGGTAGGTGGTGTCGGAGTCGTTCCAGTACCCCGCGGTGATGGTGGGGCCCTTGGCGCCCAGCAGTCCGATCTCGCCGCGGTCGGCCGCGGTGCCGTCCCGGCGCAGCACGACGACCTCGGACAGTGCGTCGGGACGGCCGATGCAGCGGTCGTTGCGCTGTGAGGCCAGCGAGCGCGGCTGCACCATCAGGCCCCAGCCCAGTTCGGTGGCGCCGAAGCGGTCGTAGAACACCGCGGAGGGCAGCTCGGGGTCGCGCTTGCCCAGGATGGCCTTGAGGTGGGCCTCGTGGATGGCGTCGCCCATGGTCACCCAGCTGTCCACCGAGTCGACCGCGCCGTCGGCGACCTCGACGTCGGCCAGTTCCGTGAACGCGTGCGCGAAGGCCATCACCGTGGTCGGCCGGTACCGGCGGATGGCGTCGACCAGGTCGGCGCCGGTGGGGTCGTAGTGGGCGACCATGGGCGTGCCGGCCAGGACGGCGTAGTTGACGTACACCACCGAGCCCAGGTGCGACTGCGGCTGCGCGGCCATCATCAGGTCGTCGGGCGAGTCCAGGTAGTCGGTGAGCCGGAACCGCGGGCCGGCGACGCTGGACGCGTGCGTCTGCACCACCGGCTTGGGGAAGCCCGTGGTGCCCGAGGAATGCAGGATCGAGACCGGGTCGTCGGGCGCGTGCCGGAACCGCGCGGCGGCGGCCAGCTCGGCCTGGGGCGGCGCGGGCACGTCCTCGGCCAGGACGACCCAGCGCGAGCCCGGCAGTTCGGCGAGCTCGGGGCCGAGGAGGTCGCGCCGGCCGCGGGTCGTGTACACGCCGACCGGCTCGGTGCGCCGGATCAGTTCGAGCGCGTTCTCCTTGGGGGCCTTGCTGTTGATCAGCACCGCGATCGCGCCGATGGTCGCCAGCGCGTGCAGGTGAACCGAGTACGCGAAGGAGTCCTCGATGTGGACCGCGACCCGGTCCCGGGGCCGCACGCCCCGGTCGAGGTACCAGACCGACCAGCTCTGCACGAGCCGGTCCAGCCCGCGGAGGCTGAACTCGGTCGTCGTCCCGCCGTCGCAGGTGGCGACCGGCCGGCCGGTGGCGATGAACGGCAGGTCCGGGTTCGGGCTGACGGCCAGCGCCGACTCCAGGACGTTCCCGCCCCCGAGACGGGGATCCGCGGCGAGCTTCGCACGTGACTCGGCGGACAGCAGGGTTCGAGCGGACAAGGTCATCGGCGCGCCTTCCGGTGATGGTTTCCGGGAACCGATCGTCCGTGGACGTGCCGGAAGCGACAAGGTCTTTCTTGCGCATGTGGACCTCGGTTGTTGCGCGAGACCGCGTTTGTTGCCGCAACCGCCGCGCGGGCTCCTGCGGACCGCCGTTGGCAGGTACATCTGGAAGAGCCCTTCGGTGGGCGAGACGATCACGAGGAGATTCCAGGTGACCATGGGGGATTCGGCGGCACGATCCGGCGGAGCGGACCGTCGACTCGAGGAACTGCGGGGCGAACTGGACGGCATCGACGCCCGTCTGCTGGACGTGCTGCGCGACCGGATCGACGTCTGTGTGCGCGTCGCCCACCACAAGAGGGAGCACGGCGTCCCGATGATGCAGCCGCACCGCATCGGCATCGTGCAGGAGCGGGCCGCGCGGTACGGCGAGCGCAACGGGATCGACCAGGACTTCCTGCGCCGGCTGTACGACCTGATCATCGCCGAGACCTGCCGGGTCGAGGACCTGGTCATGGGCAACACCCCGGCGACCTAGGCACCACGGCCACACTGAAGGAAGGACAGACCGGGCAATGCGGATGTTGCTGATCGACAACTACGACTCGTTCACCTACAACCTGTACCAGCTGCTCGGCGAGGTGACCGGCCGGGCGCCGGTCGTGGTGCGCAACGACGCCGAATTCCCGGCGGAGCGGATGGCCGAGTTCGACGGCATCGTGGTGTCCCCCGGGCCCGGCCGGCCCGACCGGGCCCGTGACTTCGGCATCAGCTCCCGCGCCGTCCTCGACTCGGGACGGCCGGTGCTCGGCGTGTGCCTCGGCCACCAGGGCATCGCGAACCTGTTCGGCGGCACGGTCGGCCTCGCGCCCGAACCCATGCACGGCCGCAGCTCGCTGGTGCACCACACCGGCGACGGCGTCTTCGCCGGGCTGCCCACGCCGTTCTCGGTGGTGCGCTACCACTCGCTGACCGTCACCGACCTGCCCGAGGTGCTCGAACGCACCGCGTGGACCGAGGACGGCGTGCTGATGGGCCTGCGCCACCGGACGGACCCGCTGTGGGGCGTCCAGTTCCACCCCGAATCCATCAGCAGCGAGCACGGCAGGCTGCTGCTGGCGAACTTCCGCGACCTCGCGATGGACGCGCGCCCCGCTCCGGCCGTCGCCCCGCCTCCACCGGCCGTGCGGCCGGCGCCCGCTGACGCCACGCCGGATCTGCGCCTGCACGTGCGCGAGGCGGCGCACGAGCCGGACCCGGACGCGGCGCACCGGGAACTGTTCTCCGGCTCCACCCGCAGCTTCTGGCTGGACAGCAGCGAGACCCGCCACGAACGCTCGCGGTTCTCGATCATGGGCGACGACAGCGGACCGCTGGCCGAGTACGTCTCCTACGACGTCAGCCGGCGGCTGGTCACCGTCACCCACGCGGACGGCCGGGTCGAGGAGGTCCACCGGGACTTCTTCGGCTACCTCCAGGACAGTCTGGCCGCGCGGTCGCTGCCGACACCGGACGGTCTGCCGTTCGACTTCAACCTGGGCTACGTCGGTTACCTGGGCTACGAGTTGAAGGCCGAGACCGGTGGCTCCCGGGCACACCGGGCCGACACCCCCGACGCCGCTCTGCTGTTCGCCGACCGCGCGCTGGTCGTCGACCACGTGGAACACCGGTCGTACCTGCTGGCGTTGAGCACGCCGGAGCACGAGGCGGCCGCGCTCGACTGGCTGGACGGGACGGCGGCTCGGCTGTCCCGGCTCGACGGGTCCGCCGTGGACGATTCGGGCCGGACGGGTGTGCTGGCCGGCGCCGAGGCCGCCGACATGGCCGGCTGGGAGACCGCCCGTCCGCGCCACGACCGCGAGGGCTACCTCAAGCGGATCGAGGACTGCCTCGACGAGATCCGGCTCGGCGAGTCCTACGAGATCTGCCTGACCAACACGGTCACCGTGGACGAGAAGATCGATCCCCGGCACACCTACTCCCGGCTGCGCCGGATCAGCCCGGTGCCCTACGGGGCCTTCCTGGACTTCGCCGAGGTCGCGGTGCTCAGCGCGTCGCCGGAGCGGTTCCTGCGGATCGGCGCCGACGGCGTCGTGGAGTCCAAGCCCATCAAGGGAACCCGGCCCCGCGGCGGCACTCCCGACCAGGACGAGCTGCTCAAGCTGGACCTCTCCACGCACGAGAAGGACCGCGCGGAGAACCTGATGATCGTCGACCTGGTGCGCAACGACCTGAACACGGTGTGCGAGATCGGCTCGGTGCACGTCCCGGTGCTGTTCGACGTGGAGACGTACGCGCCGGTGCACCAGCTGGTCTCCACCGTCCGCGGCACGCTGCGGGCGGAGGAGAGCGCGGTCGGCTGCGTGCGCGCGGCGTTCCCCGGCGGCTCCATGACCGGTGCGCCGAAGGTGCGCACGATGGAGATCATCGACCGGCTGGAGGAGGGGCCGCGCGGCGTCTACAGCGGTTCGCTGGGCTGGTTCGCCCTGTCCGGCGCCGCGGATCTGAGCATCGTGATACGGACCCTGGTCGCCACCGACGAAGGGATGAGCTTCGGCGTCGGCGGCGCGATCGTGGCGCTGTCGGACCCCGACGAGGAGTACGAGGAGACCGTGGTGAAATCGCGCGCGGTGCTCACCGCGGTCGCGGCGACGGCGCTGCGCCCCGCGCTGGGAGGACTGGCATGAGCGGGGCCGGAGTTCGGTCGCTGCGGCGTTGTCTGGTGGCGGGCGGCGCCGGCGCGGTCGGCGGCATGTTCGCCTCGCTGCTGGCCGGTTCGGGCGCCGAGGTCGTCGTGGTGGACCCGGCCGGTGGCGACATCGCCGGGGACATCACCTCGCCCGGTGACGCCCTGGTCGCGGAGCTGGGCACGGCGGACCTGGTGCTGCTGGCGGTGCCCGAGCGCACGGGGCTGGCCGCGATCCCGCTCATCGCTCCGCACCTGCGTCCCGGTGCGCTGCTGGTGGACACACTGTCCGTGAAGGACGCCGTGGTGACCGCGCTCCAGGGCGTCGAAGGCGTGCAGGCCGTCAGCCTGAACCCGATGTTCGCGCCGGCCCTGGGCATGCCCGGCAAGCCGGTCGCCACCGTCGTGGTGCACGACGGGCCGGCCGCGGCCGAACTGCTGCGGCTGCTCGCCGAGTGGGGCGGCCGACCGGTGCTGCTCGACGCCGAGCGGCACGACCGGCTCACCGCCGCCGCGCAGGTGCTCACCCACGCCAGCGTGCTCGGTTTCGGGCTGGCGCTGGAGGAACTCGGCACCGACATCGGCGAACTCGGCGTGATCGCTCCGCCGCCGCACGCGACCATGCTGGCCCTGCTGGCCAGGATCGCCTCCGGGACACCGGAGGTGTACTGGGACATCCAGGTCGCCAATCCCGACGCCGCGCGGGCCCGCGGTGCGCTGGCCGCGTCCGTGCGCCGACTGGCCGACCTGATCGACGGCGGCGACGAAGCCGGGTTCGCCGCGGCGCAGGGCCGGCTGCGCGACCATTTCGGCACCGCCCTGGACGAGCACCGCGACACCTGCGCCCACCTGTTCGACGCCCTGTCCGCGTCCACCCGAATCGAGGCGACATGATCCATCCGCAGCAGGAGACACAGCCGGCCAACTGGGTCGAGTCCCGCATCAACAAGACGTCCGACTCCCTGGACGTGGCGTTCGAGCAAGGCCTGACCGGGCACGTGGTCACCGGCCGCAAGCCCGGCAAGGTGGTCTGCCTGGCGGACGGCACCGAGGCGCTGGAGTTCGTGTCCTGCTCCTACCTGGGTCTGGAGGAGCACCCCGCGCTGGTGACGGCCGCCGAGGAGGCGCTGCGCCGCTTCGGCGTGCACCTGTCGACCTCCCGCAACCGGATGCGCCCGCACTACCTCGGCGAGTTGGAGGACCTGCTCTCCACGGTGTACCGCGGCAACAAGGTCGTCCCCTTCACCTCCGTCGGAACCGTCCACCTGGGCCTGCTGCCGCTGCTCGGCGCCGGCGCGCTGCCCAGCTACCCGATCGCGCCCGGCGGCGCGACCTTCCTGGTGGACCGGACCGCGCACTCCTCGATGCAGGTGCTGCGGGGGGTCCTCGACCAGATCGGCCCCGCGCGCCGGTTCGACCTGGAGACGCCCGACTCGCTGGAGTCCGCGCTGCGCGACGCCCGTCGCGACGGGCGCACGCCGATCGTGCTGATCGACGGCGTCGGCTCGATGGGCGGTCTGATCGACGTCGCCGGGATCCTGGAGGCGCTGGCGCCCCACGGGGGACACCTCTACATCGACGACGCGCACGGCATCTCCGTCGCGGGCGAGCACGGCGCCGGCTACGCCTTCGAGGCGCTCGGCGACCGGCTGCCGCCCAACGTGGTCATCGCCGGCTCGCTGTCCAAGGCGTTCGGCGGCTGCGGCGGGTTCGCGGTGGTGCCGAGCGAGGACGACGTGCGTGTGCTGCGCAAGTTCGCGAACCCGTTGGTCTTCGGGCACTCGATCATGCTGCCGATGCTGGCCGCGAACGTCGCCTCGGCCCGGCTGCACCTCGACGGCGAGGTCGCCGCGTTGCAGGAGCGGCTGTGGCGCAACACCGAGGTGTTCGACGAGCTGACCGGCAACCGGCTCGTCAACGCCGGTCTGCGGTCCCCGGTGCGCGGTGCGCACTTCGACACCGAGGAAGCGGCCTTCCGCGCGGCCACCACGCTGAAGGAGGCCGGGGTGCTCATCCTGCCGGCCTTCTTCCCCACCGTGGCCAAGGGCACCGGTCTGATCCGCTTCGCCCTGTCCTCGCTGCACGAACGCGGCCATCTGGAGACGGCCGCGAACATCCTGGAAGGAGTCCGGAACGGATGACCGCCGAGACTGGTGAACCGACGCTGGGTGCGTTCCTGACGGACGCCGAGAAGACCCTCGCCGAGGCCGGCGCCTGGCAGCCGCGCGGGGACGCCGAGAAGCTGGCCGAGTACGTGCTGGGCCGCGCCGTGGAGCGGCTGCCCCTCGACGCCACGCTCGGCCGGGAGGATCTGGCCCGGCTGCGGGAGCTGGTCGCCCGCCGGGCCGACCGCACGCCGGTGGAGTACCTGACCGGCCGTGCCGTGCTCGGCGGTGTCGAGGTCGCGGTGGGTCCGGGCGTCTTCGTGCCCCGCAAGCACACCGAGCCGCTGCTGGCATGGGGGCTGGACGTGGTGAGCGGGGTGTCCAAGCCGCTCGCGGTGGACCTGTGCACCGGATCGGCGGCGATCGCCCTGGCGGTCGCGCACGCCCGGCCGGACGCGACCGTGCACGCCATCGAGCTCGACCCGGTGGCCCTGACCTGGGCGCGCCGCAACGCCGCACGGCAGGCGGAACTCGGCGACACCCCGATCATCCTGCACGCCGGCAATGTCACCGACGCCGCGATGTTCGCCGACCTGGACGGCACGGTGGACCTGCTGCTGGCCAATCCGCCGTTCGTGGTGGACGGCGTCGTGCTGCCGCCGGAATGGCAGGAGCACCAGCCGTGGCCCGCGCTGTTCGGCGGCCAGGACGGACTGGTCGTGATCCGCGCGGTGGTGGCGGCCGCCACCCGGCTGCTGCGTTCCGGCGGCGGCGTCGCGATCGAACACGACGACGAGCAGGCCGACGTGGTCATGTCCCTGCTGCGGGAACAGGACGCCTTCACCGGCATCAGCTACGGCGTGGACCACTGGGGCACCCCCCGGTACACCACCGCGCGCAGAAAGTAACGAGGAAGACCATGGAACACACGTCACCATCCGAGAGGCTCTCCCGCCGGCAGGTGCTGCGCGGCGGCGCGGTCGTCGCGGGCGCGGGCGCGCTGTGGCTGACCGCCGGCGCGGTGCCCGCGTCCGCGCAGACGCCGCAGCCGAACGGCCGTCCCGGTGAGAGCAGCGTGACCGTGCGGGACAGCGCCAACGTCGGGGTCGCGGTGTCCCCCGACGGCCGCCGGCTCGCGGTGGACATCGCCGGCGGCATCTGGCTGCTGCCGGCCGCGGGCGGCCGGGCCCAGCGGATCACGCCGGAGGAGCACGACGCGACCCGGCCGCACTGGTCGCCCGACGGGCGCCGGATCGTGTTCCAGTCCTTCCTCGACACCGCCTACGACGTGTGGACGATCAACGCCGACGGCACCGGGCTCACCCGGCTCACCACCGGCTGGGGCTTCGACCTGGAGCCGCGCTTCTCGCCCGACGGCAAGCAGGTGGCGTTCGCCTCCGACCGCGACCACGTCAGCCGGATCTGGGTGCTGGACCTCGCGAGCGGGCAGCAGCGCGCCGTCACCGACGCCGACGAGGTGCACGCGGCCCCGGTGTGGTCCCCGGACGGCACGAAGCTCGCCTACGTCGTCGGTGACGGCGCCATCGAGGAGTTGGACCTGGGTTCGGGCCTGCGCAGGCAACTGCCCGGCGTACCCGGCGACGCCATGGTGTCCTCGCCGGTCTACGCACCGGACGGCCAGGTCAGCTACCTGAGCGCGGGCGGCACCGGGACCACGATGATGCTCGGGGCCAAGGCGATCGTGACCGGCGAGGACCTGCCGCCGCTGCCGGTGTCGTGGACCTCGGCGCAGGAGTTCGTCTACAGCTCCGGCGGCCGGCTGCGCCGCCGCTCGCTCTCCGGGGCCGTGCGGGAGATCCCGTTCACCGCCGAACTGCCGTACTCGGCGCGGAACTACCAGCGCAAGCGGCGGAACCTCGTGTCGGACGCGTCGCGCCGGGCGAAGGGCATGGCCGACCCCGCGGTGTCGCGGGACGGCAAGCAGGTGGCGTTCCGCGCGCTGAACGCGCTGTGGCTGCTGCCGATCGGCGGCAGGCCCCGCAAGGTCGTGGACGACGGGTTCTTCGCGGCCGATCCGGACTTCGCGCCCGACGGCAGGTCCCTGGTCTACGTCAGCGACCGCGCCGGCACCGCCAACCTGTGGCGGCTGGACCTGGCGACCGGGCGCTCCGACCGGCTCACCGATCTGCCCGGCGGCCAGCTCGCGCCGCGGTTCTCCCCGGACGGCGCGAAGCTCGCCTACCAGGACGAGTCCGGTCAGACCTGGGTGTTCGACGTCGCCGACCGCTCGGTGCGCCAGGTGCTGCCCGCGCTCTACCAGCCGGGCCGGCCGACCTGGTCGCCGGACGGCGGCAGGATCGCGCTGGCCGCGCTGATGCCGTACTCCAAGCGCACCTCGAACGGCAACAACCAGGTGCTGACCGTGGACCTGGCCGACAACAAGGTCCGGTACCAGGAGATCGCGCCGGACCGGTCGATCAGCACCCGCGACAACGACGGCCCGCTGTGGACCTCCGACGGCCGGCACCTGGTGTTCGGCGCGGAGAGCCTCGCCTGGCGGGTCCCGGTGGCCGCCGACGGCACCATCACCGGCGAGCCGCAGCAGCTGACCGACGAGGTCACCGACTCGCTGTCGATCAGCGCGGACGGCACCGTCGTCTACCTGTGCAACGGCGTGCTGCGCACCGTCGGGCCCGACGGCGGCGCGGCCCGCACGATCACCGCCGACCTCACCTACCGTCCGGTACGGGTCAGCGAGCCCACGGTCGTGCGCGCGGGCGCGCTCTGGGACGGTACCTGCGAGCAGCTGCGCCGCGACGTCGACATCGTGGTGCGCGGCGCGACGATCGAGGCGGTGCTGCCCAGGGGCGGCGGCGTGCCCAGCGGCGCGCGGATCGTGGACGCCTCCGGGCTGACGGTGATGCCCGGCCTGATCGACACCCACAACCACTGGAACATGCGCGGCAAGCAGTGGGGCGACCGGCAGGGGCGGCTGTGGCTGTCCTACGGCGTGACCACGAGCAAGTCGCCCGGTGACCTCGCGTACCAGATGGTGGAGAACCGGGAGGCGATGGAGGCCGGCACCAGGGTCGGCCCCCGCTACCTCGGCTCGGGACAGGCCCTGGACGGCAGCCGGGCCTTCTACAACTGCATGCGACCGGTCCACTCCGCCCAGCAGCTGGAGCGGGAACTGGACCGCGCCGAAGGGCTGGACTACGACCAGATCAAGTCGTACATGCGGATGCCGGTGGCCTTCGAGCAGCGCATCGTGGCCAGGGCGCACGCGATGGGCGTGCCGGTCACCTCGCACTATCTGTACCCGGCGGCGCACACCGGCCTGGACGGCATGGAGCACCCCGGTGGCGGCCATCGGCTGAACTACTCGCGCACGCTGAGCTACGCCGGTTTCCGCATGTCGCAGGACGCGGTGGACCTGCTCGTGGCCAGCGGCATGTGGGTGTCGTCGACCATGATCTTCGCCAGCGAGCTGTACGCCGGCGACCGGTCGCTGGTGGAGGACGAGCGCACCAAGGTGCTGTTCCCGGACTGGGACTACCGGCGCCTGGTGGCCAAGGCCGACGGCGCCGCGCAGCCGGGTCCGGAGAGCGAGCTCGACCAGCGGATCACCAAGGGCATGGTGGACGCGCTGCTGCGGGTGCACCGCGGGGGCGGCCTGGTCGTCTTCGGCACCGACGCGCCGCTGGACGACATCGGCGTCAGCGCGCACCAGAACCTGCGCGTGCTGGTGAAGTACGGGTTCACCCCGCGCGAGGCGCTGATGACCGCGACCGGCAACGCCGCCAGGGCGCTGGGCTACGGCGACCAGCTGGGCGCGGTGGCGCCGGGGAGGATCGCCGACCTGGTCATGGTCGAGGGCGACCCGCTGACCGACATCCGCGCCGCGGCCGCGGTGCGGTCGGTGATGGTGGCCGGCGTCACCCGCACGGTGCCGGAGATCCTCGCGCCGTTCCGGCCGGCCAAGGCGGCCAAGGCGGCGGAGGCGGCCGGGGCGACCGAGGCGGCCGTCGTGACCGTTCGCCCGGCCGCGCCGTCGGCCTCGCAGGACCCCGCTCACTACTGGCACCGTCCGGAGTGGAGCATGCGCCAGTGCTGCCAGCACTGATCGTGCGGTCGGGCTACCGGGACACGCCCCCGGGGCCCCACGCGGACGGGCCCCACCAAAACTTGAAAAGGGGCTGGGAGTGACTCACTTACAGAAAGCCCACCGAACCCGAGACAAACGGGAG
>NZ_JBSHBN010000056.1:0-31102 GCF_053612025.1 Kitasatospora sp. NPDC054768 | reverse complement strand
CGGGTTGTGCTGGTGCCCCCTGTGCCCCCAGCTGTGTGGGGGGGGGGGGGCCCGGGGCACCCGCCCGGGTCCCCCGACGCGGAGGTGCCCAACCACTTCTTGAACGTGCGCTGGAAGTGACTCAGTTCCTGATAGCCGACCGTACGGGAGACATCGGTGATCGACATGGTGGTGTTGCGCAGCAGGTGTCCGGCCTCGGTCAGCCGCAGCGCGGTGACGAAGTCGATGAACCGCCAGCCGGTCTCCTGCTTGAAGCGGCGGGAGAAGTGATATTGGCTCATGTACGCACTGCGCGCGACGCGACCGAGTGTCAGACCGCTGTCCGCGTAGTTCCCCCGCAGGTAGGCCACGGCGGCCCGCATGTTCGGCGAGAGCGTGAGCCGGTCGGTGTCCGGCAGTCGCAGGTCCCGTCCGACCTTCGCGGGCTCGACCGTCGACTCGACCGGTTGCCGCGTGAGGAAGACCCGCTGGTCGGCGTGGCGGTAGCCGGGCAGCGTCCGGATGAGCTGGTGCGGGGGACGGATCTCGACACCGGCGGGCGCGATCAGCACCCGGCACTGGTGCAGCCAGGGCTGCAGCCGCGGCCAGGTGAACCTGTCGTCCTCCGTGCACAGTTCCGGGGTGAGCACCTCGGCGGCCCGGTCGGCGATCCGTGCCCAGTCCGCCAGGTCGAGCTGCCGCGGCGAGAGCAGGCTGTCGGCGCCCTCGTGCCGCATCCGCGCCACCGTGGCGTAGCTCTCGTCCCCGAGCGACAGCGCGAGGTCGCAGATGCCGTCGTAGGCCCGGCGCTGCAGCCGGCGGTCCACCCGCAGCGTGAACAGGCTTCCGACCATCTCGCACGCCGTGTGCCAGTCGTCGAACACCACCACCTCGGCCAGCTCGACCTTGGGGCTCGTGTTGAAGTAGGTGGCGAAGTCCATGACGCCCAGCGCCTGCGCGTTGTAGTAGGCGACGATGTCGCTCAGCGAGCTCTGCCCGTGCAGCCGGCGCACCGCCGGCAGCTCCGGCAGCACGCTCGCGTGCGAGAGCACCCGGTCGCTGTCGTCGGTCAGGTAGGCCACGCTGCGTCCCCGTTCGAGCGCGTGACCGGCGACCAGCAGCCCGGTGAGCGAGCGGTCGTGGCCCGCCGGAACGTCCAGCATGACGTCCGCGTCGCTCATTCTGGCGCGGTACGCATCGAGCACGCGGTGCTCGGACTCACCGAGTTGTCGAGAATCCGTCAAGGCAGCGATCATTTTTCCCCCTTGTGCAGATATCACTCGCTGACCGCGCGCGAAGGCGCCTCCCTGCCGTCGACGGGTGTCCGATCGGCACCACGTCACGGCCTGCTCGAACCGGACTCGACGGCGATCCCGGTGGCAGCGCGCGGACAGGTCACAGTGCCGAGGGCGATTCCCCGGACGCGAGCAGAACCTCCCCAACGATTCCCGCCCGCCACGGTGTCCCCGGGCGTGAACCCGTTCGATGGTCACATCACGCCGCGAACGCGTCAACCCGCATTTGTGACCCCTGACCACCGCACTTCCCGCCGCGGAGCCCTGATCGTGACGGAGCGTCAGCCGGGGCCCCGGAGAGGTCTCCCGTGTTCGCCGAGGGCGTCGCGGTGCCAGTACACCCTGTCAAAGAAGGAGCAGTCATGTATCGCACCCTGATGCGGTCGAAGATCCACCGGGCCACGGTGACGCAGGCCGACCTGCACTACGTCGGCTCGCTGACCATCTGCGCCGACCTGATGGAGGCCGCCGACCTGGTGGCCGGCGAGAAGGTCGACATCGTCGACATCAACAACGGGCAGCGGCTGTCCACCTATGTGATCGAGGGGCCGCGCGGCAGCGGTGTGATCGGCATCAACGGCGCCGCCGCCCGGCTCATCGGCGTCGGCGACCTTGTGATCATCATCGCCTACGCGCAGGTGCACCAGGACGAACTCGGCAAGCTCGAACCCCGGGTGGTCTTCGTCGACGAGAACAACCGGATCCTGCACGAGGGCTCCGATCCGGCCGACGTGCCGGCGGAATCCGGCCTGGTCCGCGGTGACACCCTCGCGACCGGGAACTGAGCCTGGGTCACCGCACAACGGTTCCATGGGATTTCGCCACGGCGGTCGGGCCGGGTCGATCGCGTGCGCCGCGATCGCCCCGGCCCGACCCGGGTCGGCACCGGTCGGCCGCCGCGAACGACTCCGGCCGCATAGGGGTCCGACCGCCGAAGTCCGGGGTCGCCCTCGCTGGTGTTCCGGCGCGGCGTCAGTAATATGACAGCCCATCATGTTCTCGTCAGGAGGCTGTCATGCCCGACCGCTTCGACCTGCCGGCGGGGTTCCGCTGGGGTGCCGCCACCGCCGCTTACCAGATCTAGGGGGCGGTGGAGGAGGACGGCCGCGGGCCGTCCGTCCGGGACATCTTCGCCGCCCACCACCAGCTCCTCGCCCACGGCCTGGCCGCCGCGATCCTCCACGAGCGCGGCCTGGGGGCGATGCTCTCCAACAACCTCACCCCGGTCGAGCCGGCCTCCTCGGACCCCGCCGACCTGGCCGCCGCAGCCGCCTACGACGCCCTCCACAACCGGCTGTTCACCGACCCCGTCCTCCTCGGCCGCGCACCTCACCGTTCACTGAGCTCGCCCTGCCTCTCGGCAGATACGGAGACGGCGATGCCGCACCCCGCTCCGTTCATTCAACGACTCTGCCCCGTCACCCGCGGTACCGAAGGCCGACTGACACGTCGGCCATGACGTGCGTGACGTCGACGGCCACCGTCATCCTTTCGAGTCCCTTTGGCGACGAACCGTGTTTCCTCGCCTGTTGCGCAGGTGAGACTCGCGAGGATCTCCACCTGGACGTGGTCGATCGAATGCCAAGGAGACAACCATGCTCGGTGACCTCACCGGCGCCCTGGCCGACGCCCGCTACCGCACCTCGTTCGGGCGGGTCGCCGGGTATCTTCCGAAGGACCGCCGGGCGGTCGACGCCTGGCTGGCGGACCTCGCGGACCGGGCCCGGGACCGGAGGGAACCGCACAGCCCCGCGGTCGCGACCCTCAAGAAGCTGATCGAGACCGACACCGGCATCCAGTCGCTGGTGTCCGGGATGCTCGAACAGCTCCCGCGCGGCCTCCAGCCGGTCCACGGCGTCGAGCACCTGTTGCGGTGCGTGGCTGACCGAGGAGGACAACGGCTGGCTGTCCCCGCACGCCGTCGAAAGCCACCGGCTCGACGACTACGTGATCCCCGACCGCAGCGCCGAGCACTGGGGCTTCGCGTCGTTCAACGACTTCTTCCACCGGAAGTTCAAGCCCGAGGCCCGCCCGGTCTCCACCGACCCCACCGCCGTCCTCGCGCCGGGCGACGCCACCCTGATCCGCCACGAACGGCAGGTCGAGAAGAACGCCGGATTCACCCTCAAAGGCCAGAGCCACTCCCTGGCGGATACGCTCAACAACAGCGCCTGCACGGACCGGTTCGTCGGCGGCGACGTCCTCCAGCTGCTGGTCCCCGCCACCGGCTACCACCGCTGGCACGCACCGGTCGACGGCGTGGTGCGGCACGTGGAGACCGTCCCCGGCCTGGTGTTCGGCACGGCCGAGCTCGACGGATCGGGCCCCGTCGGCCAGGGGCCGTCGCTGGGCGGTGCGGCGGCGTCCAGCACCCGGGCCCTGGTGTTCATCGAGAGCACCGCTCCTCGCATCGGCACGGTCTGCCTCCCCGCCAACGCCCCCATCGCCAACGTCAAGTAGCGGCCGGGGTCGCCGGGCCGCTCGCAGCCGCCTTCAGCCGGTTCCGGTGCTGGGGCACGACAGTCCGGACCCGGGCGGCAACGCCATCCGATGCCGGCCCTGGCCGGCACACGATCATGTGGACACGAACCGTGGCCGCACGCACCGAGGAATCCCCCTTTGCAGCCTGTATCCCCCCATCACGGACTCCGCCGGCCCACCCGGCTGGCCGCCGCCCTGGCGCTCCTGACCACCCTGGCGCTGACGGGCGTCCAGTCGACAGGAGCCGCCGCCCGCACACTCCCTGGCACCTCGCAGACCCGGGGCGACGCGCCGACGCTGTCCCCGCAGGAACACGCCGAGCTTCTGCGGGAAGCCGCCCGGACCGCCATCGCGACGGCGAAGGCGCTGAACCTGGACCCGCGCGAGAGCCTGCAGATCGGCGATGCCACCCGGGACGCGGACGGCACCGTCCACTTCCGCTACAACCGCACCTTCGCCACGGTGCCGGTCCTCGGCGGCGACCTGATCGTCCACCGCACCCCGCAGGGCGCCCTCACCGACACCCGCGCCCACCGGGCGCCGGTCAGCGTGCCGACCATCACGCCCACGATCCCGGCCGTCCAGGTGATGCAGTCGCTCCACACCACGGAGCTACCGCGCCTGGTCGTCTGGTCGGCCGCCCAAACCCCCGCGCTGGCCTGGGAATCCGTCCTGGACGGCACCCAGGAGGACGGCACCCCCAGCGAACGCCACATCGTGACCGACGCGACCTCGGGCACTCAGCTCTACACCTACGAGGCCGTGCACACCGGCATCGGCCAAGGACAGTACAACGGCACGGTGACCCTGGGCACCGAGCACAGCCTGTTCCGGTACGAGATGGACGACACCGCCCGCGGCGGCCACCGGACCTACAACCTGCACCACGCCTCCACCGGCCAGGGCGAACTGTTCACCGACCAGGACGACCGCTGGGGCAACGGCACCCAGAGCGACGACGAGACGGCGGGCGTCGACGCCCACTACGGCGCCGCGGCCACCTGGGACTACCTCCAGCAGGTGCACGGGCGCGCCGGAATCCGCGGCGACGGTGTCGGCGCCTACAGCCGTGTCCACGCCGGTGACAACTACACGAACGCCTTCTGGGACAACGGCTGCTTCTGCATGACCTACGGCGACGGGCCCGGCAACGCCAAGCCGCTGACCGAACTGGACGTGGCCGCACACGAGATGATCCACGGCCTGACCTCCGCCACCGCGGGTCTGGAGTACCGGGCCGAGTCCGGCGGACTCAACGAGGCCACCAGCGACATCCTCGCCACCGCCGTCGCGTTCCACACCGACAACCCCACCGACGTCCCCGGCTACCTCATGGGCAAACGCCTCAACCTCAACGGCAAGGGCACCCCGCTGCGCTACCTGGACCGGCCCTCCCGGGACGGCCGCTCGCCCGACTACTGGTACGACGGCATCGCCGGCATCGACGTCCACTACTCCTCGGGCCCCGCCAACCACTTCTTCTACCTGCTCGCCGAGGGCAGCGGCCCCAGGACCATCAACGGCATCGACTACGACAGCCCCACCATCGACGGCCGCACCGTCACCGGCATCGGCCGCGTCGCCGCCGAGCAGATCTGGTACCGGGCCTTGACCATCTACATGACCACCACCACCGACTACCACGACGCCCGCGCCGCCACCCTCCAAGCCGCCGCCGACCTCTACGGCCCCGGCAGCACCGCCTACGCGACCGTCGCCGACACCTGGTCCGCCGTCAACGTCAACGGCTGACACCAGGCCGCACACCGCGCCCACGGCCAGCCGCTCAGGCGACACGGCGGTCCTGCCATCGTCCGGTCCGGGCAGTGCGCCCCGGGCGCAGTGCCCGGGCGGTTCGGGCAACGACCCCGGGAGGCAGCGCCGCCGTGCGTTTCCCCTGGAAGCCGAGCCGTTCCGCTGCGCCACGTGGTGCTTCGCGCCGTGCCCCGCCCGGGCCTTTGGGGTTGGCGGGGCACGGCGTGGGGTGCTCAGCGGTCGTCGCCGAGCTCCTGGTGCATCTGCGGCTGGTCGTCTTGGTCGTGGGTGAGCGCGAACTTCTGGATCTCGTTGAACGTCTTGGAGGCCATGCCGAGGACGTCCTTGTAGGGGTTGACGCCGGTGGCCTTCTGGACGGAGCCGCCGAGGAGCCCGCCGCCCAGGCCGCTGACCACGCCGTGGCCGGCGGCGAGCGGACCGGCGGCGAGGTCGAGGACGCCCTTGGGCACGCCGGCCATGTCGGCGTACCTGTCGGTGAGCGCGTGCCGGACCAGGGCCATGAGCGCGTCGTGCGTGGGGCCGGGGTAGAACTGCTTGTAGAAGTCGACGGCCTGCTGCGTCATGAAGACGCCGTCCTCGGTCTTCTTCCACTCGTCGTCGCGCACCTGGTTCCAGACGCGCGTGACCAGGTCGGCGTCCTTGGGCAGTTGCCACCGCTCGGGGGTGCCGAGGTAGTGGTTGACGTAGTGCCAGGCACACATGAACCCGTGGGCGTCCTCCTCGGAGACGTCGATGCCGAGGTTCTTCATGGCCTCCAGGATCTGCACGCTGAACACGCAGGAGGCGCCGGTGGTGTATTTGATCGACACCGGCTCGCCCCACTTGGCGTAGTCCCATGCGCCGCTCTTCTTGTGCAACTGCCGTACGGAGGCGTGGACCAGGCGGACCTTGGTGACGTTCGCCGCGAGGGTGCCGTCGCGCAGGGCGTTCTTGTTGCCCATGTCGAGGAACAGTCGGGACGACTGCGACAGGCGCCGGCCCGGGCCCTTGACGCCGCCGAGCCGGCCGGTCGAGCGGAGCGTGAACGCGCCGGTGGGGGAGAGGTAGGTACCGATCAGGCCGACGGTGCCCTGGAGCATGGTCACTTCGCCGTGGTGGTGGCCGAAGAAGCCCTCCGCGGCGTCGACGTCCGCCTCCGACCAGTCCGGCGGCGGTGCCGCGGCCTCCCGCAGGAAGTCCGCCAGCCGCTGGGGCAGTTGGGAGAGGTCCTGGCCGGTCTTGAGCGTCCCGATGGTGCGGAAGAGGGCGTTGACGCCGTCGACTTCCTTGTGGTCGATCAGATCGGAGACGAGCTGATCGGCCTGCGGGTCACCTGCCCGGCCCGCGGCCTCCAGCTCCTGCGTCGCGTTCTGAGTCGTCAAAGCCACAGAAGGGTTCCTTCCTTCGCTGAGAGGGAGCCGCCGGTCGACACGTGCCGGGAACCGTGGTCGACACGGCGTCCCGGGCGGATGGATCAGCGAGCAGCGGCATGCTTCCGACTCTGGCGGAACGTCGTACCTCCGCTGAGCGACGAAACGTTTCGTCCTCCCTCGAAAGAGTGAAGGGCAACACGGTGGCTGTCCGGCCACGGCACTGGTGCCGGTGAGGGCGGTCCAGGAGCCACACGTCATGCTCGAAGGGCACCCGTGGGGGCGGCGGGGACCAGCCGCACACCGGGCGATCTCGCAACGTCCGCAGCAGCGAACGCGCTCCTGTCCCGCCTGGCGATGAGTCCGCGTCGATGCTCCGTGTGAGCAGGTGGGCGTGCCGGTGGCAGCTGGGGAGGTGTCCGGCGTGCAGGGGCAGCCCGGGGGCCACACGTCGCAGATGAGCTCGCGCAGCGATAGTTCTTCTGCACGGACAACGCGTTCCGTTCAGTGCACGGCAGGCTGAGATGGACATCGCCGGGCGACTGGGGGGTCAAGCGGGTTCTGGGACACCAGTTGTGGGGTCTCCGGACGTGGTCGACGGTCCTCTGGTGTTCCGGTGCGACGTCGATAACATGAGGACTCCTCACATAATCGTCAGGAGGCTGCCATGCCGAACCGCTTCGACTTGCCGGCGGGGTTCCGCTGGGGTGCCGCCACCGCCGCGTACCAGATCGAGGGGGCGGTGGGGGAGGACGGCCGCGGGCCCTCCGTCTGGGACACCTTCGCCGCCCGGCCGGGAGCCGTCCGCGACGGCCACACCGGGGCGGTGGCCTGCGACCACTACCACCGCTACCCCGAGGACATCGCCCTGATGAAGGGCCTCGGGCTCGACGGCTACCGCTTCTCCGTCGCCTGGTCCCGCGTCCTGCCCACCGGCGCGGGCGCCGTCAACGAGGCCGGCCTCGCCTTCTACGACCGCCTCGTGGACGCCCTTCTCGACGCGGGCATCACCCCGCTGCCCACCCTCTTCCACTGGGACCTCCCGCAGGGCCTCGAAGACCACGGCGGCTGGCTGAACCGCGACACCGCGTACCGCTTCGCCGAGTACGCCACCGTCATGGCCGACCGCCTCGGCGACCGCGTCCCCGCCTGGATCACCCTCAACGAGCCCTTCGTCCACACCGTCTTCGGCTACGCCCTCGGCACCCACGCCCCCGGCCGCACCCTGATGTTCGAAGCCCTCCCGGCCGCCCACCACCAGCTCCTCGCCCACGGCCTGGCCACCTCCGTCCTCCACGACCGCGGCCTGGAGGCGATGCTCTCCAACAACCTCACCCCCGTCGAGCCGGCCTCCTCAAGCCCCGCCGACCTCGCCGCCGCAGCCGCCTACGACGCCCTCCACAACCGGCTGTTCACCGACCCCGTCCTCCTCGGCCGCTACCCCGACCTCACCGCCCTCGGCGTCCCCGACGACATCTTCGGCGCCGTCCGCGACGGCGACCTCGACCTCATCCACACCCCCGGCCTCGACGGCCTCGGCCTCAACTTCTACAACCCCACCCGCGTCGCCGCCCCCACCGACCCGGGCCTGCCCTTCGACCTCGTCGACATCCCCGACGTCCCCCACACAGCCTTCGGCTGGCCCGTCGTCCCCGACGCCCTCCGCCAACTCCTCCTCGGCCTGCGGGACACCTACGGCAAGGCCCTCCCGCCGATCACCATCACCGAGAACGGTTGCTCCGTCACCGAGGAGACCGACCCCGACCAGCCCCGCATCGACTTCATGGCCGCCCACCTCGACGCCCTCGCCCGCGCCGCCGCCGAAGGCATCGACATCCGCGGCTACTACACCTGGTCCCTCCTCGACAACTTCGAATGGGCCGAGGGGCTGTTCCGTCAGAGGTTTGGCCTCGTTCATGTCGACTTCACCACGCAGCGGCGCACCCCGAAGGCCTCGTATGCCTGGTATCGCGACCTCATTGCTGCCCACCGGGTGCGGAACGCGAAGTAGGCGTCGGTAACTTCAGTGCAAGAGTGCAGAGTTGAGAAAGGTCGTGAACGGTAGTTGTGGTCTCCCTATAATGACAGCCTGTTCGACGGGCCGAGGGTTACCACCAGCGCTTCGGCCTCGTCCACGTCGACTTCACCACCCAGCGCCGCACCCCGAAGGCCTCGTACGCCTGGTACCGCGACCTGATCACCGCTCATTTAGCCCGGCGCTCAATGTAGTTGGTCCTTCAGCTGCTGCGGGATGTGCGGCCCCTCGGCGTTGGCCGAGAGGCCCTCTGGACGGCGCGGCCCGCAGCAGCTGAGCCCCGGACTCAAGGCAGAAGACAGGGTGTTCGACAAGTCTGTAGCCCGTCCCCAGTGATTCAGCTGCGGGCCGGTTGCGTAGGGAAGGGCGGCCTTGCGACTTCAGGCCCTCACCTCGCGTGTCCAGCCGGAAGGGTCTCGGTGCCAGGAGGCTCCTTGCCGCAGCCCGACGCGGCCACCCGGGCCCGTGCTGTCCTGAGGATGCGAGATCCACTCGTGTACTCCCGGAAGCCCGGCGCGGAGGGGCGCCTGGCCGTGGTGCCGCGCGGTACGGCAAGGTGGGGTCCATGGCAAGTGTGGCGAATCCTGCAGCTTGGCGCTCTGTCCGCGAGGCGGCCTTCTCGCAGGTGTCCTCGGAGAGTGAAGGGATCACGCTCTCGGTCCTGGGTACCCGTGCCCTCCTGCTGTACCGGATTGATGAAGGTGAGCATCGCAGGCGGGAAGCGGTTGGTGCTGAGCAGTTGGACAGCATCCCCGTGTTGGAGTGCCTGCTCAGCCTTCCGGTTGACCTTCCCGTTCCGGTGGGCTCGCTCCCGCGGCGGGTAGAGGTTCGTCATCTCCCTCACGGAGCGGTCGAGTCGGACACGGAGCTGGTGACACGTCGAGCGGTCCGGCCGCTCGCCATTGACCTCGCGGTTGTGCCGGCCACCGACTGGCGGCGGGGTCTTGAGCGTGCGGGCCGATTTGCACCGTTCTGCCGCCGAGCGGTCCTGCTCCGCCGGACCCCGTGCGCGGGGCTGGACGAGATCTTGACGCAGGCCGCCTTCTACGGCATCGGCGTGTTCGTCCATGAGCAGGACGGGATCCGGATGGCCCTGCAACCCGAGGCGTACAGGCCGCTGCGGCACACCGCAGCGGCCTGGCACTTCATCGAGGAGCTGTACGGACGACTTGGTTGAACCGCCCGCGTCTCAGTCCGCTCCTGCGCCTGTCGACGTCGAAGGTGCCGTCGCATTGAGGAGGGACCACCGCAGCAGTTGCGGCTGGACCCTGAATCCGTTCGGCTGCTTGATGGCGGCGTTGACAAGCGGATAGCGGTTCACGGCGGCACGGCAGCGTTCCTGCCACCACCGTTGGCGGTCGGGCCCGGGCGCCAGGGTCTGCAACGTCTGCTGCCAGGACAACAACACGGACGTGTTGTGTTGGGCTGCTGTTTTGGCGTCACGATTGCTCGGGAAGCTGTCCAGCGGCCGTTGTCCGCAGGCCGCGCACTCACAAACGGGTGCGTGCGTCGCGGCGAAGCGGCGTGCGAGGGTCTTTCCGAGGAACAGGGCCATCAACTCGGGGAACAGAACGGACGGGGAATCGGCGAACCCCGAGCTCTTCGTCGGCTCGCCGGGCGGTACGACATGCCGGAGGCGCGCCGAAAGCCCGTAGCCGGCGAATGCCGCGCCCCCGGCGAGCGCGCCGAACGCCGCGAGATCGGCCCGCAGCAGGGCGGTGCCCGGCACCTGAGCCAGGACCCGGGCCAGGCCGGTGAGAGCGTCTGGGAAGCTCGCCAGCGGGTCCAACTGGCCGCCGAGCATGATGGCCTTGGATCCCGGTGCTGTGCTCAGTTCATCGATGAGACGGTTAACCAGGTCGATCTGCAGCCAGCCGACGTCGATCGGTAGCGCGAGCACGATTCGAGGATCCTCGCGCACGGCCACCTCGTGCACAGCAGCCCGTACAGCGGCCGTGTCCCCAGCTCGGAGGTACCCGGTTGGCGTGAGCGCCGCCGTCGCGCCGACGGCGAGCTGCTCCTGGACTGCCTGACCGAGCGGGTCGGTGGCGGGGAACTCACCGGTCCGCTGCAGGTAGGGCAGGTCTGCCGTCGCGATGCCGACCTCGTAGAACGCCGGGTCGGCGAGGAGTACGTCCTCGTAGCCCTCCTCCCGCAGGTCCAGTGTCTTCCTGAGGGCCTTCGGCCCGCCGATCACGAGCCCGCTCCGGCCGATGTTGAGCTGGTCCCGCACCCACCCCACTCGCGCGGCGTCCACGTGGATGAGCAGCCGTTCGGTGAGCAACTCCGCTTGATTGAAACGAGCTTGGTCGATGAAACGG
This sequence comes from Kitasatospora sp. NPDC054768, assembly GCF_053612025.1. Lineage (NCBI taxonomy): Bacteria > Bacillati > Actinomycetota > Actinomycetes > Kitasatosporales > Streptomycetaceae > Kitasatospora > Kitasatospora sp. NPDC054768. The sequence continues at coordinate 19,866 of NZ_JBSHBN010000056.1, read as the reverse complement.
GACCTCCGGCGTCGGGAGGATCCCCGGGAACGGGAGCGCGGGATGGAGGAGTCGGACATGGCCTCGCCTTCGAATCGGCGGAAACACTCGACGACGTACTCGTGGCTCTACTGTACGGAGCGGAGCGACACTCCGCGGTTCGCAGCGATACCAGTCACTGGAGAGAAGGCAAGAGTTGGCCGAAGGCCAGGTGACTGCGGTCAGGACGACGTCATGTGTTGCGGGGCAGGGGGCGTCGTGCGGCTGGTACTGCGACCCGGTCGCCACCCACCGGGCGCGATATGCCAGGTAGTAGTCATTGCAGGCTCGACTCGAGATCGTTGAGGACAGCGAGGACCGGGCCCCAGCACATCATGACGGTGTCGTGGTCGGGGTCGATCCCGCGTTCCCGCTGCTGACGAAGGTGGACGAAGTTGCGGTACTCGCGGACGATTTTCATGAAGTCGTGAGCGTCGACCTGAATCCAGCCCCGGGACCGTGCAGTGTCGAGTAGCAGTGCCAGGCTGGCCTTTGCCGCAGGCACCGGCCTTCCTCCGTTGGGATTCGGGAATCCCTGCGCCAGGCTCGGTTCGCGTTTGGTCAGCACGTCGAGCAGTAGACCTTCGGTGAAGCTTCCGATGCCGATGAGGGCGAAGACGTGCGCACCGTTGTCCGCGCAGATACGGGTCTCGTTCACCCGCTGCATGAGCTGACGAGTGATCTCGTCGTTGCTGACCAGTTGTCGGACACGTGCCTCCAAGTCTTCGGGTGGATTGAAGGTGGTCGATCGGCCGTCCTCGCCGAGCGCACCCAGCATAGGGCGGCCGCCAACGTGAGTGATCGACAACTGCTCTGCGGAGAGGACCTGGTTGAGTCCCTGCCGGAGGAGGTCGGCGGACGCCATGCCGTCCTCGTACTCCAGCGGATCGCAGATGCGGCAGAGGAGGCGGCTGACGGCGGCTTCGTCATGGGCCGACTCCGTGATCGCCTCGCTGAGCCAGGGGACCCTCGCCGTGCCGTCGTACTCAACTGGTACGGGCCAGGCCGCTCGTTTCAGAAGCTCAGCCAGCTGGTAGCCGGGGCGTTCGAAAGGGCCGTCCGTGTCCACGACGAGTCGCGCGATGCGCTGGATGGTCATGGGATCGAGCTGGGGCATCAGATGTGCTCCTTGTCCGCGAACTGCTGTGAGTGATCGAATGCCTGGTTGAGACGTTCGACGATGACCCGTCCTCGCTTCCGGAAGCCGAGTTCGGTCATGGCCTGACTGATCCGGGTATCACGGTCAAGCTGGTAGCCGTCGCTGAGAATCCAGCCGGCGAGCGTGCGGAGGTCCATATCGGAGTAGGTGCCGATGCTGCCACCGAGCCTCAACGACGGTTTAGGTCCTCGCCGATTCGACGGCTCTTCTGCCCGACGTGGAGCGGGGACCGGGTCCTGAATCACCCTGCCGTTCGGCGGTTCATCGGCCGCCCGGACGACGTCTTGCCAGACGTCGACGAGTCGGTCCGTCTCGGCCTGGGGGTCAGCGAACCAGTCCGCGGCCCAGATTCGATGGAATCGCCATCCGAGTCGTTCCAGGTGTGCCTGGCGGAGCCGGTCACGATCTCGTGCGCTCACTGTGCGGTGGTAGCGGTCGCCATCCGTCTCCACAGCGAGCAGCATCTGACCGGGTCGCTCCGGATGGGCCAGTGCGAAGTCGATACGGTAGCCGGAAACGCCCCATTGCGGGACGGCGGGTACGCCTGCGGACCGCATGGCGTCCAGGACCCCCCGCTCGAACGGGTTCAGCTCGTACGTCTCCTGGCGGCCGCCAGACCGGGAGAGGTCACCCTGGACAGCGCAGTATTCGAGGAACAGGCGCAGCAGTTCAGGGCCGCGGTTCTTCGTCTCGGCACGAGGGCCGAAGTCGTGATGGGAGAACGAACTGACGACCGTCATGCGCTTGCGGGCGCGCGTGATGGCGACGTTGAGCCGACGCTCTCCCCCTTCGTTGTTGAGAGGCCCGAAACGTTGGGCAAGCCGGCCGTTGGCGGCCTTGGCATATCCGATGCTGAGGATGATCGCGTCGCGTTCGTCGCCCTGCACGCGTTCGAGGTTCTTGATGAAGAAGCGTCGGCCGGGGCTGGCCTCGGGGCTGAAGTATTCCTGTAGGTCCGGCTGCTCCTCGAGGGCTCTGCGCAAGGCGAGATCGATGCGATCGGCGTGCCGTTGGCCCATGGTGATGATGCCGAGGCTCAGGTCGGGGGTATGGGTGGCGTGGTCGAGCGCCAGCTCCACCACGCGTGCGACCTCCTGAGGTGCGGATCCGTCTTGGCCGGGCAGCGTATGGCCGTCGACCACCTCCAGACGGATCGGACTCTCGACGGCGGTCCCTGGAAAGGTGACGAGCCGGTCGCCGTAGATCTCCCGGTTGGAGAAGGCGATCAGTCTCTCGTCACTGCTCCGGTAGTGCCAGCGGAGGGTGTGGACGTTGGGCAGTCGACTACTGAGCAAGTCCAGGAGCGATTCGAAAACGCCGGGATCGTTCCCCTCCTCCTCATCAGCGTTCTCCTGGCTGTCGGTGCCGCTTAGCACTCGGCTGAAGAATGATGTGGGCGGCAGCTGGTTCCGGTCACCCGCGACGACGACCTGGCGACCCCGCATGATCGATGTCATGGCGTCGTGCGGCAGGATCTGGCTGGCTTCATCGAAGACCACCACGTCGAACAGCCGGGTGGCCGGTAGCACTCGGCTGACCACGAGCGGCGACATGGCCCAGCAGGGTTTGGCTGCCAGCAGCACGTCCGGGGCTTTGGCGACCAGCTTACGCAGGGGGAGGTGTCGAGTCTTGCGCGCGGCCTGTTCACGGACCACGGCATTCTGGTCGCGGTGGCCATCGCGGGCCTTTCGCAGCCTGGCCGCCACGGAGTAACGCACGCGGCTGGCGTTGACGGCCATGTGGTCGCTGTCAGTGCGGCGGAACTGTGTGACGGCGTGATCGTGTTCCCGTCCGATGAAGGTGCGAACGTGCTGGGAATGCATTTTGATCTCGTCAAGAACGGATGACCACCAGGCGTACCGGAACCGGGCGACCGCTGCCTCGGGCGTGGAGAGGCTCTGGGCCAGCTCGTCGAGCAGCGGGCCAAGACCGGCGGCCTCCAAACGGTCGGTCAGCTGATTGAGCTCGGGCATCTGGTACAGCGTCGCCCGGTGGGCGTCGAGTTCTCGCACGATCGCGGCGACCTCGTCGGCGGGTTTCTTCGCCCAGTCGTCGACACCGGCAAAGAGGGCCACTGCGGCGAGCCGGTCGCGAAGTTCGGTGAAGTTCTTCAGAGCAGCGCCGAGCTCAGGGACGGCGGACGGCGGTGCGCCGTCCAGCGACACGCTCTGCCAGCGGGTTCGCTGCTCGTGGGCCTGGACCAGCCGGGTGTGGAGAATCCGGCGGTCGCGCAGTCCGTCGCGATGGACTGCCCTGGCTTCACGGACCAAGGAGCGCCGCTGCCACCAGCCGACGGGTTGCCCGTGCTGCTTGCGCCAAGCTCGGTCGGCGGTGGCAGCGACGAACTGGTCGAGCTGCGGTCCGAAGACCTCTGCAGTGAATTCCTCGAAGGTGCCGGACACGGCTTGGAGAAGGTCCAGCAGGTGCTGCCAACCGTGGATGTCCTGTGCCTGGCACAGTCCCGCTGCGGTGATGAGCGCCTCGATCTCCTGGCGGGTGTCCACGAAGGCCGTGCCCGCCAGGTGGTCGAGTCGTTCGAGGACGGGACGGAGTTCTGTGGCGTCCCGTACGCGGGTGCGCGCCCAGGGAGATTGGCCGCGCCGAATCTGCAGCCCCTTCCGGCTGACGAACTTGTGCAGATCCTGCTCTACGTGTTGCCGGGCAGTCCGGTCCAGCTGCCGCAGGACATCCCCGCGCAGGCGCCAACGGGTCTGTTGCTCGGACGGAACTCCCGACAGTTCCGTCAGCGCCTGGTAGGCGCTAGCCCCCCACGGGGACCTGGGCTGGTGGAACTCGGAGACGTGCCGTCCGATCTGACCGCGGAAGTGCTCGAGCGAGGCGTGCAACTGATCAGGGTGCGGCGGCGGCTCCTGGCCCGACCGGTCGAGGGTCTCAAGAAGCTGTTGGGCGAGCTGCCGGCGGTTCAGCTTGTTCCCGTGGAGATCGAGAACGAGTCCGTCGAGGTCGACTTGGGCGAGTCGGTTGGTGACCGCCTCGATCGCGGCGCGCTTCTCCGCGACAAAGAGGACGCGGCGTCCCTCAGCAGCCAGTGCGGCGATGAGGTTGGCGATGGTCTGGCTCTTGCCCGTTCCGGGAGGGCCCTCAATGACCACGTGTCGGCCGGCCAGTACGGCGCGGATCGCACGCTGCTGAGAGGCATCGGCGTCGTGGACGAGGAACTCCTGCTGCGGCGGGACCTCGCCTTCCATAGGAAGGCCTTCCGTGTCCTCCAGTAGCGAGCGGGCCGCAGTGCTGTCACCGGCGATGGCGGCGATGACGGGGTGCTCGGCAAGCAATGAGGTCGAGTTCTTCAGGTCGTTGACCATGGGTAGCCGGTCAAAGCTGAAGGCCCCGACTACTAAGCGTTCCTCGAACGACGCGGACAGCCCGCTCCGGTGGAGGGCCTTGGCGAGGAGGTCGTATACAGCGCGTACTCGGGTGCCTGGATCCGATTGATCCTCAAGCACGGCTGATGCTTGGTCGGTCAGTTGGTCGAGGTCGGCGTCCAGGCCGTACTGGCGGCTCAACGCGTAGAACAGGACCGGATTGATCTCCGGCTCGCCGTCGACCTGGAGGACGAAGTCGTTCTCGGTGGCTGTGCGCGGCTGGATTGTCAGGGGCAGCAGCACGAGGGGAGCGCGCAGCGGGAGGACGGTGGTTGTGCCACGTGTCCTCGGCGGGTCCACGTTGAGCAGTCCGCAGGATAGGCGGCCGGCCTCGATACCCTGCTCCTCGTCCAGTTCCATGATCCGGCGCCGCAGGTAGCGTGCGCGGAGGCAAGCGGATTTGTGATCGGACGGATCGGATACGAGACTCGCAAGCCGGACCTTCCGGCCAGTCAGCAGCGCGTGCTGTGCCTCGATCGAGACGGTGGTCAGGTCGAGGCTGCCAGTCTTGGTGTCCTTGAAGTGCAGCAGTGTGTTGCGCGGTCCGAAATCAATGAGTTCGTCGGCCCATCGCTGAGCCTGGGAGGCCACGGCCTCCTCCCTCGCGCGGCTGGCGGTGCCGTCCACTTGCTGACCCTCCGGTCCGTCGTCCTGAGCTCACCTGGTCGGTAGGCGAACGCACCAGAGTACGGCTCGGGTTGAGAGGACGAGTATGAATTCGGCGCTTGGTCGGAGATTGGGGGAGCGCATAGGAGTGCCACTGCCTGAAGTCTTGCGCCCCGAGCGCCGGGCAGGGGCCGGGCATCTCTCAATGGCTCACTCAGTGACAGGCTGAAGTCTGGGATCCGCGGCAACCATCCGTAGACCAGGCCGTGGCCGAGAACAACGCGTCGGCACTGGCGGATCTCGGGGCGGTGATGGCGTGTTTCACCCCTGCCCAGGTACCGGTGATCAGCACGCTCGCCCGCGAGTCCGCGGTGTGCGACAACTGGTTCTGTGCCCTGCCGGGGCCGACCTGGCCGAACCGGTTCTTCCTGCGCGCGGCGATTTCGGGCGGGTTGGACCGCAGTCCGGACCCGGTGGAACTGGCCGCCTCACAGGTCGACGGCTACCAGTTCGAGAACGGCACGATCTACGACGCGCTCGACAGCGAGGAGTACGACTGGCAGGTCTACCACGGCGACGCCCTTCCGAAGATCGGCGCGCTGGCGGGTATGGACCTGCCCACCATGCTGGAGCGTTTCCACGGCCTGGACGAGCTCGCCGGGGATCTGCAGCAGCAGGACTTCGCCGCCTCGTACGTCTTCATCGAACCCAGCTATGGTCACGTCCTCACCGACGGCGGCGATTTCCAGTGCGGCAACAGCCAGCACCCGATCGACGACGTGACCCGGGGCGAGGCCCTGATCAAGTACGTCTACGAGTCGATTCGGCAGTCGTCGCACTGGGAGTCGAGCCTGTTGGTGATCACCTACGACGAGCACGGGGGCTTCTGCGACCATGTCGTGCCGCAGGTCGCCGTCCCGCCCGGTGACGTGACCGACCCGGCCAACAACAGCCACGGCTTCCTGTTCGACCAACTCGGTGTTCGCGTCCCCGCTGTGATCGTCTCGCCGTGGGTCCCCGTCGTCCGGCCGAGCGGAGTCGAGGGCCAGAACTGCAACCTGATCGACCACACCGCCTATGACCACGATCGCTGCTGGCATCGGTCGAACGCCTCTACCACGTGCCGATCATCACCCTGCGTGATGCCAGAGCCAATGACTTCAACCACCTGCTGTCCGCGGCCGAGCCGCGCGGCGATGCTCCATTGACCCTCCCCGCTCCGGCCGACTCCGGGTTCACCTGCGGCGACGAGGTGCCGGTCGAACTGCAGGCCGCCGCCGACCGGTCGATCAGTTTCACCTTGCAGGGCTTCATCCAGGTCGCGGCGCTCCACGACGCCCGGCTCCACCCCGCCGAACACGAGCGCATCGTCGAACAGGTCCGCTCGATCCACACGGTCAGGGACGCCCGCACCTACGGCGCCGCCCCGAAGGTCTACTCTGTCGTCGTCGCCGATGCCGGCCGGAACGGCCGGGAGGTGACCCCGTGGGCAACGGTCGGCCGGGATCCGGGGTGTCGGGACGACGGCGTGGTTCAGGCGGGCGACCGACGCGTCAGCCATGCTCCGGCGATGGCGAACAGGGCGGTCCCGCCCAGGACCAGGAATGCGGTGTGCCCCAGGGCGCGCCCGGCGAGCCAGCCGGCCGCCGCTCCCGTCGCCAGCAGCGAGGCTGCTTCCAGGACACTGCCGACCCGTCCGCCGACGCCGCCTCGCCACCGGCGCACCACCAGCAGGGGCAGGCCGAGTCCGAGCGATCCGAGCAGGGCGATCAGCGGGGCGTGCAGACGGTCGGGAACCGGCAGTTTGTACGCCAGGGTCTGAACGGCGGTGAGAGTCATCAGAAGGGCGCCGATGACGGAGGTCTGGAGCAGCGTGAGGTACTGCTGGTGGCTCTGCAGGCGCCCCGCTGCCATCTCGGAGGCGATGCGCGAGGTTTCGGCGACCTGGTCCCGGACGATGTCCAGGTAGGCCACGTGGTCGTCGAGGAGCGGGGCGAGGAGCGCGTGGCACTGCGCGTCGTCCTCCAACGTCTTCGGTGTGCCGTCCGCCGCCGTGCCCAGGACGCGCATGCCGGCGGCCGAGATCTCGAGGGTGCGCATCATCGCGCGGAGGTTGCCGGTGGCCGTGTTCGCCAGCCTTTCCTCCGCCAGGAGGGACTGCGCCCGTACGACGATGCGCTCGCAGCGCGCCAGGTCGCGGCGGCCGGCACGGGCGCCCGCCGTCTGGCTCGCGAGGACCTGCTGCCACTCCCGGGTCAGTTCCTCGCCCTGCCGCCGCAGCCTGCGCAGCCGGGCGTCGAGGTGCGCCGTGCCGTCGGCGTGGACCCGGTACTGGTCCCGGACGGCGGCAGCGTGGGCCAGGTAGCGGGTGAGGGGGACGAGACGGTCGTCGACCGCGGCCCACGTCCAGTCGTCGAGTCGGCGCTCCTGCTCGTCGGTGGCGGCGCCAGCGGTGAGCAGCGTACGGTCGGCCGGAAAGGCCGCGCCCGCGCTGGAGAACTCCCACATGGCCAGCCCGTCGGCCAGGTCGACCGGCCGGGAGAGCAGGGACTGCGGTGCCAGTTCCGCGCGGAGTTCGTGGGCCGCCGCGGCGAGGTCCGCCGCGGCGAGGCCGCCGGGGGCGGCCCCGTCGGGAAGCACCAGGGAACGGTGGAGGCGGACCGAACCGATGAGTGTCCCGTCCTCGGGGTCGGCGGCCGTCGCGGCGGCCCGCGCGCAGGCCGTGTCCCAGTCGTCCGCGAGGGCGCGCAGCCGGGCGGCGCTCTGCGCTCCGGTCCGGCCAGGGCCGTCGTCGGCCGCCAGCATGACGGCGAGGCCGACTATGCCGCTCAGGCGGTAGAGCACGGCCTGGCGGGTCGCCGTGGCGTCCGTCCGCTGCCGCAGCAGCCGGCCGGCGAGGGCCTGGCCCGGATCGGCGGGCAGGGAGAGGTCGCCGCCCGGCGACGGGGTGCGGTCCATTCCGGCCTGGGCGCACGCCTCCCACCGGAGCGCGAGGCGGCCGGCCCCCTGCAATGTGTCCGCCCTGAAGAAGTAGTGGACGAGCAGTGCCTCTCGTGCGTACTTCCGCTCACTGCCCATGCCCACCCGGTTCCCCGGCTCCGCCCGTCGTGCCTGCCGAGCCCTGACCCGGGGCGCTCGGGCCCGGAGCGCCGTGAGCGGGGGCCGCCTCCGGTGGGCCGAGTCTCTCCACGAGTAGGGCGGTCCGCTCCAGCACCGGCTCCGTGGCGCCGGACGCGCCGGTCAGCGCGCGGGGGGCCCGGTCCAGCGGGACCAGGTCCTCGAGGCGGTACAGCTCGCGGCGGAAGGCGGCCTGGTCGCCCCGGTCGAGGGCTTCGGCGAGCGCCGCGAGCAGCGCCTCGGCCTCCTGCCAGTCGCCCGGGACGAGCCGCGCCCGCGTGACGTCCTCCAGGATCTCCCGCGCCTCGGCCATGATCCCGCTCAACTCGTCCCGCACACACGCTCCTTGATAGTCTCTCGCCTCCGGCCACACAGTAGGGCATCCGACGTGCCGGGCACCGGGGGATGAGGGATGGACCGAGGGCGCGGGCTCAGCAGCGGGCAGCGCGTCATGGGGCTCCTGCTGGGTCTCGGAAAGGACCGGCTCGACGGGACCGACCTGGGCCGGCGTGCCCACGAGGCGCTGCGTGTGTGGGAGAGGAACCCGGAGGACGTCCAGGCGCTCCGGCGCGCGACGGCCATGTACGGGGAGGCGCTGCGGAGCATCCCGGCCGATCACCCGCAACGGGTCGGCCTGATCGAGCAGTTGGCCGCCTGCCACCGCGACCTGTGGATCGCCGGAGGCGGCCCGGACGACCTGCGGGTCGGCCTGGAGCTCGCGGCCGACTGCGCGCGCCTGACCCCCGCGCGCGACCGCGAGGAGTGGGCCGGGCGCCGCTGGGCGACGATGGTGCTCCACGCGCTGAGCTACGGCGCGACGAGGAGCTCCGAAGACCTCGGCCGACTCGAGGATTGGCGGCGGGAGATGGCGCCGCTGCTGTCGGGGCCGTGCCGCCATCCCTGGGAAAGCGGCCTGCGGGCCGCCGTGTGCCTGACGGACGCCCAGCTCGCCGCCGTGCGGGGCGACGACGCGGCGTGCGCGGAGCTTGCCGGACGGGCCCGGCAGATCTTGGGCGGTCCGGTCCTGCCCGCCGGGGGATGGGCCGTCGAGACCTGGGGGATCCTCCTGCGCCGCCGCGCACTCTTCCAGCTGAGCGCCTTCGAGGAGACCTGCGACGAGTCGGCCTACGCGGAGGCGCTCGCCCTGACGTGCTGCGGCATCGAGGCCTTCGGAGCGGCCCCGGGCCCGCCGGCGGTCCTGCTCAGGTTCCGCGGCCGGCTCCACGCCGCGCGCTACCGGCTGCACCGGCGCCGCGACGACGCCCGCCTCGCGCGCCGCGACTTCGAAGCCTCCCTCGGCCTCGCCGAGCCCTCCCCGACGGAACCCCGCGCCCGAACCCAGTGGCGGCTTGCCCAACTGCTCTTGCTCCAGCTCCACCACGGGGCGCTCGGCGCTGCGGACACGGCAACGCTCCACGAGACGGCCGCCGCCGCACTCGCGGGCACCGCCCCGGGTACCGTCGCGCACGCCGACTGCCTGCGTCTCGCAGCCGAGCTGCGCTGGGTGACGGGCGCCGACGGCTCCCCGGAACACCTGAGCGAAGCCGTACGGATGTACGAGCAGGTGCTTCCCGCCCTGCGGGACACCGGCACCGGGTGGGAGGTGCACAACCGGCTCAGCCTCGTCCTGCGGGACCTCTACCGGGCGACGGGCGACCCGCGGCACCTGGACGCCGGAATCGGGCACGCGGAAAGGTCGCTGGCGTTGTGCCCGGACCCCGAGGCCCGACACACCGCCCCGCTCCTGCACACCACCCTCGGGGACCTCCACCGTCTGCGGTACGAGGGGTCCGCACACGGCGACGACCACGACCGGGCGCTCCAGCACACCGGGCGGGCGGTCGAGCTGTCCCCGCACCCCGGCGCCGCGCCCCAGTGGGCTCTGCGCGTCTCGAACCACGCGGTCGTCATCGCCCTCGCCGGCGGGGCCGCAAGCCTCCAGCGGGCGGAGGACCTGCTGCGGGACGCGCTGCGCCGCGAGGACCCGCCGCCGTCCGAGCGGATGACGCTGCACCACAACCTCGGCACGGTCCTGCGCGAGGCCGCCGAGGTCGCCCGGGACCGGGACCTGCTGCGGGAGGCGGTCCTCCACCTGCGCCTGGCCGACGCCGCGGCCGAGGAGGACGGGGCACTGCCGGAGGCCCGGCGCAACCTGGGCCTCGCCCTACTCGCCCAGTGGCAGCTCGACCGGCAGCCGGGGCCGCTCGACGAGTCCCACGACCTGCTCGAGTCCGCGCTCGCGCGCAGTGCGGCGGGGTCCTGGCTGCGCCCGCTCGTCCTGTCCGACCTCGGTGCCGTCCTCATCGCCCGCGCCGCGCACCGGGTCGGCGCGGCTGCGCCGGGCGCGGCGGCAGGGGAGGGGTCCGGCGCGACGGCGGCCTTGTCCGTCCCGGACCCGAGCGCGGTGGCTCGCGCCCGGGACGACCTGGAGCGGGCCGTGGACCTGCTGGCGGAGGCGCTCGACGAGCCCGCGGCGGGCGCCGCGGCACGGGCGCTGTTCGCCACCCAGTACGGTGAGGCCCTCGCGGGCCTGGGCTGGCTCACCGGCCGTCCAGGGCTCGTCGAGGAGTCGCTCACACCGCAGCGGGAGGCCGTGCGGGCCCTCGACGAGACCGGACCGCACTGGCTCGCGCCGGCGCTCTTCCTCGCCGACTCGCTCGTGCGCCAGCGGAACCCCTCGGACGAGGACCGGCGGGAGGCCGCGGACCTGTACCGGAGGGTCGCCGGGCACCCGGTGGCGGCGCCCACCACCCGGTGGCGGGCCGCGGTCGCCCGCGCCCGGCTGCTCACCCGGGTGCGGGACTGGACGGGAGCGCTCGACGCGTACACGACGGCCATCGGCGCCCTCCCCCAACTGGCCTGGGGCGGACTCGACTTCGACGACCGGCTCGACACGCTGAGCGACACCTCGCAGACCGTCTCCGACGCCGCCGCCGTCGCCCTCCAAGCGGGAGCGCCACAACGCGCACTGGAGCTCCTCGAACACGGCCGCGGACTGCTGCTCGCGTACGCCCTCGACCTGCGCACCGACCTGGAGGCGGTCCGCGCCCGGGCCCCGCGGCTCGCGGCCGAGCTGGCCCTCCTGCGCGACGAACGCCCCCCACTGCGCGGGCACACCTCTGACTCCGCGGGAGTCCACCGCCGCAGGCGCCAGCGCACCTGGGACCGCCTGGTGGAACAGGTGCGCCGGGTACGGGGCCTCGAAGGCTTCCTGCTGCCCCTGCCGTACCAGCGACTGCTCGAGACCGCCCAGGACGGGCCCGTCGTCGTCCTCAACTCGAGCACGCTGCGCTCCGACGCCCTCGTCCTCCACGAGGGCCGGCTCACCGTTGTCCCCCTGCCCCGGTTCCGGCACGGGAAAGCGGTCCTGCGAGCCGAGGCGCTGGCCACCCTGGTGCACACGGCCGGCACCGAGGAGGGCACGGCGGCGCAGGTCCGGGAACGCCGCGTCTACCTGACGGACCTGCTCGACTGGCTGTGGGCCACGGTGGCCGAACCCCTCCTGCCCGTACTCGCACCGGCCGCCCGGCACATCACCCAGCCGCGCCTGTGGTGGTGCCCCACCGGCGTCTTCAACCGGCTGCCCGTGCACGCCGCGACACGCCTGCCAGACCCGCACGACCCGCACGACCGAGGCCCCGCCAGCCTCGCGGACCGGTTCGTCGCCAGCCACGCACCCACACTGCGCGCCCTGGCGGCCGCGCGCGGGGAAGCCGGACGGGCCGCATCCCGCACGGCTTCCCCGGCACTGCTGATCGGCGTCGGCAAGACGCCCCCCGGCACGGACCTCCCCCCTCTGCGCCACGTCGCTCTGGAGATCGACGAACTGGGCCGGCTGCTCCCCGCCGCCCGGAAGTTGCAGGACGAGCACGCCCACCGGGACGCCGTCGTACGCCGGCTCGCGGCGGGCGGCTGGCTCCACTTCGCGGGCCACGCGGAGCAGGACGCCGTGGACCCGGACGGCGTCCTGTACCTGTGGGAGCGCGACAGGAGCCGTTTGCTGCGGATCCGGGACATCGCCGGACTCCGTCTCGAACAGGCGGACCTGGCCTACCTGTCGGCCTGCCAGACGCACCGCGCGCCACCGGCCCACTCCGACGAAGCGGTGAGCCTCGCCGGAGCGCTGCAACTCGCCGGCTACCGGCACGTGGTCGCCTCGCTGTGGCAGCTGAACAGCCGGCGCGCCCACGAGGTCTCCACGGACTTCTACACCACTCTGCTACGCACGCCCGACGGCCGCACCGCAGTACCGACACCGGAGGCGGCCGCGGGTTGCGCCCACGCCCTGCACGCCGCCGTGACACGCCTGCGGGCCAAGCGCCCCGAGGCCGTGGACATGTGGGCCGCCTACGTGCACATCGGGCCGTGACCCCGACAGCCGAGCCGCGCGCGGTGCCGCTCCACGGTCAGCCGGCCGGCTCCGGCGAACCCCAGGGGGACGGCGGATCATCCCGGCCACCGTGCCGACGGCTCCGATGGCGGAACGCCCTGTCGGGCCCGGCACCGTGCCACCGCTCGCCTCACTGTCCGAACCGAGACGAAAGCAGTAGAAGCGCATGCTCCGATTCCTGTGGGACCTCGTGATCTGGCTGGTGCAGATGGTGGGGATGTGGGTGCTCGCCGGGACCGGTGTCCTCGTGATCCTCAGCCGTACCTCCTTTCCGAAAGCCGCCCTCGTCCGTTCCCTCGTCACCGCCGTGGTGGTGCTTGGCATGGTCATGCGGTACGGGTTCACCACGGACGGTCTGTCGGTGGTCGACAGCGTGATCCGCAAGTATCTCGTCCTGGGCTGTGTGGCCGCCGCCGTCCTGGCGGTCCTGAGCACGGTCTACGTCCTGGTCGGCCGGCCGGCCGTACGAGGAACCCGCCTGAGGCGGCTCTTCCTGGTGCGGCACGACGGCTCCCGGATTCCCGGCCCCCTCTCCACGATGGCTTTCCTCGCCGTCGCCATCGGCTTCGTGGCCTGGGTCATGACCGACATCGAGGACACCGGGAACTCACTGGTCGACATCCTGAGCCTGTGCATCGTGATCCTGCCGGCCCTCGCGCTCCTGCTGCTCGTCCCGTTCAGCGTCGCCGGCACGGTGTTCAACGCGGGCAACGCCCATCCGGCCCTGCAGCCGCTCGCCGCGCCCTTCATCGCCGCGGCCACGGTCTTCGTCGACGGTGTCATCGCCACTCCCGAGGACCTCAAGGACCCACTCGCCGTCACCGGTCTGGCCGTGGTCGTCATCCTCAGTGGCATCGAGCTCCACCTGCTGCAGCAGAAGGGGCACGGCCTCACCCACGACCCGGCCGACCACGACGGTGACGACGCGGCCGCAGCCACGTGACACCACGGCGAGCCGCGGGACGGCTTTGGCGTCCGCGCTGTGCACCGAGGCCAGCAGGATGCCGTTCCAGCAGTCGATGCGCTCTGCCGCTTCCAGTGGCCGAGCCCGAAGCAGTCCTCGAGAAGCAGGGAGAGCAGGAGCCTACAGAATGCGGTCCGGAGTCGTCGGAGACAGATGGTGCTGCAGGCGAATTCGAGCAGGCCCTTGCGGAGGTCAGCGCGTCGACGCCGCTGCGCCGAACGGTAATTCCTTGTCTCTCCAGTCCGGCGCTGGGATACTCGGTGTCCATTAAAGTTCGCTGTCGACCGATACGTGCCGGTGGCGGGCTCCGCATGAGTGGTTCGGCCGCGACGGGGTTCCGGTCGGGCATCGGGGGAGTGGGTTCGGGATGGCGAATGGTGCCGTGTGGGGGGCGTTGGAGGCGTACTGGCCGGCCGAGGAGTTGATGCGCAACCGGCTGGCGTTGGTCGAGAAGATCGAGCAGTGCTACCGGGAGGCCCACCCCGAGGGGAAGGACCCGTCGACGGGCGATGTGACGTCGTGGCGGGAGAGCCTGTACGAGGTGGCGGCCGTCCTGACCGGCCTCGGGCGAGGTCAGGTGTGGATGTTCGTCGAGTACCGCGTCGACCCCGCCATGAACCCGATCGACGTCGTGCTCGCCGGCTGCCACCCGTCGGGAGGATTGAGCTTCGCCGCCATCGAACTCAAGCAGTGGAACACCGTCGAGCGTCCCCGGGCTGACAAGCCCAAGGGTCTGTGCGCGTCGTGCAGGTCCGGCGGCGGGAACGGCCTGTGCGCCCAGTGCGCGGTCGACCGCGTCTTCGTGCCGGATTACGACAAGCACAAGAAGCACCCGGCCGTCCAGGTGCAGGACAACGTGGTCGCTCTCAGGAAGCACCACAGCATGTTCGACAGCCGCTACGTCAGCCTCACCGGCGCCTCCTACCTGCACAACCTCAAGCGCCCGGACGCGCAGTGGATCGGCAACGTCGCACCGTGCCCCGGAATTCCGACGTTCACGGCCCGCCGGCCAGCCGACCTGCAGAAGTTCCTCGAGGCCAGCTTCGCCCCGGTGTCGGGTGCCGAGGCGGCCCAGGCGCTCCTCGACCGTCGGCGCTCGGAGACGCTCCTCACCGACGAGATCGGCGCGATCATTGACGGCCACACCCGATTCAGCCTGGTGGAGAACCAGCTGCGCGCGGTGAACGACGTGATGGAGACCGTTCGCGCCACGTCCGCCCCCGGCACCAAGAAGGTCTACGTGGTGAGCGGCCGGGCGGGCAGTGGCAAGTCGCTCGTCGCGCTGACCCTGCTGGGAGACGCGCTGTCCGAGGGCTACCAGGCTTCCTTCGTGTCCGGGGGCGTCGCTTCGCGCGACACCTTCCGGCGCGCGGCACCGGGCCGGCGCGCCGCTTTCACGACGCTGAACAAGGTCGCCGACGACCGGGCGGCGGACGAACTCGACCTCGTCCTGTGCGACGAGGCGCACCGGTTGTCGGAGCGCCCGATGAAGGGCTCCTTCCATATGAGGCCCGGCGAGTCCTCGGTCGAGGTGATCGTTTCCCGGGCACGGGTGCCCGTGTTCTTCATCGACGGTGACCAGCGGCTGTTCGCCGAGGAGGTGTGGTCTCCGGAAGCACTCGTCGAGGAGATCCAGCGTCTCGGGGCGGAGGTCGTCCCGATCACCTTGGACCGGGTGCTTCGTGCCGTCGGCAGTGCGACGTACGACGCCTGGGTCCAGCCGCTCGTGGCCGGTGCCCCGATCATGTGGAACCCCGACGACGGTCCGGACCCGGAGCCGTTCCAGCTCTACTACGCCGAGAGCGCGGGCGAGATGGAGGGGTTCCTGCGTGCCCGGCAGGAGGCGGGTGCCAGCGCTCGGATGAGTGCGGGCATGTGCTGGCCGTGGACCGATTCGAGCGGCACGGTGCCGGAGGTCGCCCCGGAGGAGGGGTGGGCTCGCCCGTGGAACGCCGGTGACGATCACAAGACCCCCGGTGTTCCGAAGCGCAAGTACTGGGCGACGGATCCCGGAGGTCTCGGGCAGATCGGCTGCGTCCACACCGCGCAGGGGCTGGAGTACGAGTGGGGCGGTGTGATCATGGGGCCGGACCTCACGTGGGAGGACGGCGCGTGGGTCGTGCACCGCGAGCACGTGCTCAGCAAAGCCGACCGGATACGGTCCGACGAGGAGCTCACCCGGGCGATCCGCAACGCCTACGGCGTCCTCATGACGCGTTCCATCCGCGGCACGGTGCTGTACTCGGTCGACCCGGCGACCAGACGGCTCTTCGCCGAGCTCGGTCTCCAGAAGATATGAGCTCGGTGACCGACGGCGGTCGCCAGGCCGCCCCCGCACGGCCCACGAGGGGAAGCGAGAGCCGGTTGCCAGTGAAAGCCCCGCCGCTGCCGCCCGGGTGGTCCCGCCGCCGGGTGGGCGAGATCGCCACGGTCCAGCGCGGCCCGGGAGCCTCCCGTTCACAGGCTCCCGGCCCGCTCACGCGGCGCCAGCTGAGGTGCTCGAACCTCGGCTGGGGAGTCCTGGACCTCACGAAGGTCGCAACCACGGAGCTGACCCGGGAACAGGCCGGCCGATACGGCCTGCTCCCGGGCGACATCCTCCTGGCCGAGGCCTCCGGGAGCGTCGAGCGCATCGGCCGCCCGGCGCTGTGGAACGGCGAGATCGAGGACTGTACCTTCCACAGCGGCCTCATCCGTGTTCGGCCGGTTCCCGGGTTGGACCCCCGCTACCTCTACCACGCCCTGTCCTTCGACGCCCTGCGCGGCGAGTTCGGCCGACGTGCCAGGGGCGTCACCGGTCTCAAGCACCTGGGGTCCGCCCCGGTCCGGGACTGGTGCGTCCCGGTGCCGCCGCCGGCCGAACAACGGCGCATCGCCGACGCCCTGGACGAGCTGCTGGGCCGTCTCGACGCCGGCGAGGCGGCCCACAACGCCGCGCGGCAGGGGCTTCCCCGGCTGTGGGACAGCGTCTTGAACGCCGTGGTCAGCGGGTGCCTCACCGACGTGGACGCCGGCGGCGGCCCGGCCGAAGCTCCCGCCACAGGGCCGTTGCTGCCGATCGCGGAGGTCGCCGAGGTCACCGCGGGGCTGCGCACGCCCACAGCCACGGACAAGGGATCCCTGCATCCGTACCTCGGCGTTGCGAACGTCGCGCGCGAGACCATGACACTCGGCGACGTCCGCCAGGTCACCATCCCCGTCCCCGCGCTCGACGCCGACTCCGTACGCCGCCGTCTCCTCGACGTCGGCGACCTCCTGGTCGTCCGGCAGAACGGCAGCCTCGAACGCATCGGCCAGGCCGCCACCTGGCACGGCGAGCTGCCCGGAGCCCTGTACCAGAACCACCTCGTTCGCATCAGGCCGGACCGGCGGCTCCTGCACCGGTTCCTCGAACTGGTCTGGAACGCCCCCGTTACCCGCCACCGCCTCCAGGCTCAGGTCAAGGGCACGACCGGCAGCCTCTCCGTCCGCCTCGAGGACATCAGGGCCATCACCGTCCCCGTTCCCGCCCTCCCCGTCCAGGACCGGCTCGTACGGGCGGCGGAGATCTGGAAGGAGCGCGTCAGCGCGACCGGCACGCACGTGGAGAAGGCCCGCCGATCCGGCGCCGGGCTGCGACTGTCGATCCTTGCCGAGGCCTTGTCCGGCCGGCTCACCGGCTCTGTGGCAACCGACGGTGCCACCCGGCCCGGCGATCAGACCGGGTTCCCCGAGACCGGTTACCAGCAGCAGGAGTTCGACTTCCGATGAGCAACAGCCGCCCCAACGAGCCATTCCTGCCCTTCGATCGGCAGGAGCGTCCGACAACCTTGGCGGACCGGTTGTGGAGCCGGTACGAGCGGCTGCGCGAGGACGGCGTCCCGGACTGGACGTTCCTGGAGACGGTGTCCCACCTTCTGTTGTTCAAACGGGCCGACCGACGGGCCGCACACCGTCCCGGGCACCCGGCCCGTCCAGAACTCGCCACCGCATCCGAGGCCTGGCGCACGCTCCGCGCCACTTCGGACATCGACCTGCCCGAGGTGTACGAGCGGATCCTGAAGGACCTCGGCAGCCGGACCGAAACCGCACTCGGGCGCGCGCTCGCCGACGCCCGCGGGGCCGTCACCGATCCGCTCCTGCTCCGGGAACTGATCGACGACCTGGAGGAGGGGATCACCCCGGGGCCTGACGAGGGCGAGGACGAGGGCGACGTCCTGGACGCCCTGTTCGAACTCGCCGTCCAGGACACCCGGAGAAGCGGCCTGCACCACATCCCGCGCCTCCTCGTCGACACCCTCGTACGCCTCGTGGGACCGGGACCAGCCGACAGCATCGCCGACCCCGCGTGCGGAACAGGCGGCTTCCTCGTCGCCGCGCTGCGCCACATCCGCGAGCGGCACCCCGGCGCCGCGTTGTCACCGTCGATCGAACCCCGCGTCGAGGGCAACGAGCCCTCCCCCGCGTACCGCCTGGCCGGCGCCAACCTGCTCCTTCAGGACACCAGCTGGTACGGCGGCCCGGTACACGTCACCAACACCAACCCGCTCCACGCGCGTGCCTTCAACCGGGCCGACATTGTCCTCGCCAACCCGCCGTTCGGAATGCTGGACACCCCGCCGGACCGCGCCGACTTCGCCGTCCGTACACGCGACAGGGCCCTCAACCACCTCCAGCACACCATGTCGGTCCTCGCCCCCGGTGGCAGGGCAGCGGTGGTACTGCCGGACGGCGTCCTGTTCGGAAAGGGGTCTACCGAGGCGGTGCGGCGGCTACTGCTGCACGACTTCGACCTCCACACGCTCGTCAGACTGCCCACGGGCATCTTCCACGGTGCGCCGGGGGTTCGCACCAACGTCCTCCACTTCGCCAAGCCGCACACGACCTCGGACACGCCCGCCACCACCCACCTGTGGGTCTACGACCTGCGCACCGGCCACTCGTTCCACCCGACACGGCACCCCCTGCGTGCGGAGGATCTGGCCGGCGTCCTCAAGGCCCTGCGCCCCGGCGACCGCGCCTCCCGAACGGAGACCCCGGACGGACGCTTCAAGCGCTTCACCTACGAAGACCTGATCAACCGGGACGACGCCAACCTCGACCTGATCTGTCCCATCGCACACCCGACCCCGCAGGACGACAACCCGCCCGAGGCCATCGCAGCCGATATCGCACAGAACCTGCGGGCCGCGCTCGCCGAGTTCGAGGCCATCACCCAGGCGCTCGCCCATGCACCGTCGCAGTTCCCGCTCCCGGCCTCGGCTGAACCTGCTGGTCCCGCCTCCGACGGGTGAGTTCGGGCGCGCGAGACATCGCCGTTCAAGACCGTTCTCCGCGTCCCCCCACTTGCCGGAGATCGTCCGATAGTTGCCCGGTCCTCCACTGGACCTGGGGGAACCAACGCGACCGGCAACCCGGCTGCGCGGCAGCGATCGGCGGCCAGCCACAGGGACGGATGATCGCGGAAAGGGCCGCCAAGGGCCCGGGTCCGGCGGCAACCGGACTTCCGTGATCGGCGCAGTGACACCAGCCCCACCCAACGCCTGGGGAACGACGGAGACCGCCCCGGGCAGCGGAAGCGGCACGGACCGCAAGCCCCTCCGCCGGAGGCGGCATAGCTGACCACTGGAGCGACGACGGCGAAGCGGCCGACGACCATCTGCGCTGTCCGGAGAGCTGAGATGATTCCGGACAGCTCTTTGAGTGGGCGTTTTGGCATATCCAGTCCTGTAAGTGGCTTATGGTAGCGCTGCTTTAGTGACGTTATGCACGATAGATGAATAACATCCTCCCGCTCGCCGGAGGAGCGACTGTCCGTCTCGCCCGCATCTATGCCCTGAAGTCCGTCTGGTTTGAAGAAGTCATAGAAACGCCGATCTGGCAGTGGAACGGGATCCTCCGCCCCATCTGTGCTGACGCTGTGTCATGACCGAGCGCAAGCCGTACCCGAGCGACCTCTCCGACGCCCGATGGGCCCTCATCGAGCCGATTCTGACGGCATGGAGAAAAGCCAGGCTCGACCGTCGGCCGACCGGCCAGCCCGCAAAGGTTGAACTTCGCGACGTCTTCAACGCGATCCTCTACGTCAACCGGACCGGAATCCCATGGAAGTACCTCCCGCACGACTTCCCCAACCACGGAACCGTCTACGCCTACTACGCCGCCTGGCGCGATGAGGGCATCTTTGCCCAACTCAACTACGACCTCACTGGATTGGCCCGGGTGAAGGAAGGACGCAAGCCTGAGC
>NZ_JBSHBN010000055.1:0-51542 GCF_053612025.1 Kitasatospora sp. NPDC054768 | reverse complement strand
CTCCCGGTGACGGGAGAGGGCCCTTTCCGCATTCCTTCGCTCCGTGCCCGAACTTCCACTCCGGGACGGGCTTTCGAAAAGGCAGGGGGCCCGCCGACCGGCGGGCCCCCTTGGGTACTGCTCTTGTGCTCATGGTGGCGGCTGTCGGGAGCCGCCGGCGGACCCGTACGGGTCCCGAGCGATCAGAACATCAGAGGATGGTCAGACAGCGGTGACGTTCTCCGCCTGCGGGCCCTTCGGGCCCTGGGTGACGTCGAAGGTGACCGTCTGGTTCTCCTCCAGCGAACGGAAGCCGTTCGCGTTGATGGCGGAGTAGTGAACGAAGACGTCGGGGCCGCCGCCATCCTGGGCGATGAAGCCGAAGCCCTTCTCAGCGTTGAACCACTTGACGGTTCCCTGAGCCATGCCGTTCTCCTTGCGATGCGTGTCGGGGGCCACACCGTGTGACACCCGGTCCGCTGCGCTGATCGCCCTGCCTCCGGACGTGTCCGAAATTTTTCGATATTGCTGAAAAACTACAAAAAGCCTGCGGTTACATGCTCCGCAGGCTTCAAGTACTGCAAGGGGAATCAAACTGCAACTGAGGGCAACGCTAGCATGCGGCCGCTGTGACGACCAGAGGTCACTTGCGGCGTGGAAGGCGCGTGTCGTAAGGCCCGGAGCGGGCGTGGAAAGGAGCGTCGACGCCGCGTCGACGGCGCGTGAGGGCGTGTCGGACGGCCGGTGCGAGCCGCCGCGAACAGCAGGCATACGCTGCGGGGAGGCACGAACAGCAAGGGAGCGGCGCAGTGGCAGCACCGGAGGCACGGACACCGGACGCGCGGACGCGGGAGCCCCAGGAGAACACACCGGTCAGGCCCCGGGTCGGCCACATTCAGTTCCTGAACTGCGTACCCCTCTACTGGGGACTCGCCAGGACCGGGAACCTGCTCGATCTGGACCTCACCAAGGACACCCCGGAGAAGCTGAGCGACCAGCTCGTCGACGGCACCCTGGACATCGGCCCGATCACCTGCGTGGAGTACCTGCGCAACGCGGACGACCTGCTGGTCCTGCCGGACATCGCGGTCGGCAGCGACGGCCCGGTGATGTCCTGCCTGATCGTGAGCAAGGTGCCGCTCGCCGACCTCGACGGCCGCCGGGTCGCCCTCGGCTCCACCAGCCGCACCTCCGTACGGCTCGCCCGGCTGCTCCTGGAGGAGCGCGAGGGCGTGCGCCCGGACTACTTCAGCTGCCCGCCGGACCTCAGCGCGATGCTCGCCGAGGCCGACGCCGCCGTCCTGATCGGCGACCCGGCCCTGCGCGCCTACCTCGGGCAGGCCGCCGACCTCGGGCTGACCGTCCACGACCTCGGCGAGATGTGGAAGGAGTGGACCGGCCTGCCCTTCGTCTTCGCGGTCTGGGCGGTGCGGCGCGAGTTCGCCGAGCGCGCCCCGGAACTGACCGCCGCGGTGCACCGGGCCTTCCTGGAGTCCCGCGACCTGTCGCTGGTGGAGGCCGGCAAGGTCGCCGAACAGGCCGCCCGCTGGGAGGCCTTCGGGGCGGACGTGCTGGAGCGGTACTTCAGCGAGGCGCTCGACTTCTCGCTCGGCGAGCGGCAGCTGGCCGGCGTCACGGAGTTCGCCCGGCGGGTCGCGCACGACAGCGGGTTCGCCCCCGACGTCGCGGTGCGGCTGCTGGAGCCGGCGGCGTTGCCGCTGGGGATGCAGCAGGGAATGTAGGGGAGGTAGGGGGAGGCAGGGGATGTAGGGGCGCCGTCCGGCTGCGGGGTTCCCGCACCTGTTCGCGGGCCCCTGCCCGTCTTCGTACGACCGGCGCCGCCGCGCGGGCGGAAGGGTGAAGACAGGCCCGAGGGCCGGGCGGAGCACCGCCCGGCCCGGTACGGTCTGCACCCGAGGCGCGTCCGGTGGGCGGTCGGCGGAGCGCGCGTGCGAGGGCGAGGGGAGCGTGCGGGATGCGGGCACTGGGGTCGGACGATCCGCGCCGGGTGGGCGGCTACCGGCTGCTGCGGCGGCTCGGCTCGGGCGGAATGGGCCGGGTCTACCTCGGCCGGACGGCCGGCGGGCGCACCGTCGCCGTCAAGGTGGTGCGGTCGGAGCTCACCGACGACGCCGAGTTCCGCGCCCGCTTCCGTCAGGAGGTCGCCGCCGCCCGGCGGGTCGGCGGCGCCTGGACCGCGCCCGTGCTGGACGCCGACACCGAGGGCGCCCGCCCCTGGGTCGCCACCGGCTACGTGGCGGGCCCCGCGCTCGGCGACGCCGTCCGGACGTACGGGCCGCTGCCCGAGCCGGCCGTGCGCTCGCTCGGCGTCGGGCTCGCCGAGGCCCTGGCCCACGTCCACGGACTCGGCCTGGTGCACCGGGACGTCAAACCGTCCAACGTGCTGCTCACCCTGGACGGACCGCGGCTGATCGACTTCGGGATCGCCCGGGCCCTGGACGCCGCGGGCGGCCTCACCCGTTCCGGTTACGTGGTCGGGTCGCCCGGCTTCATGTCACCCGAGCAGGCGAACGGGCAGGCGGTCGGGCCGGCCGGGGACGTCTTCTCGCTCGGCGCCGTCCTCGCCTTCGCCGCCACCGGCGTCCACCCCTTCGGCGAAGGGGTCAGCGCGGCCGTGCTGCTCTACCGGGTGCTGCACGAGGAGCCGGACGTGGCCGGGCTGCCCGAGCCGCTGCGCGGGATCGTCCTCGGCTGCCTGGCCAAGGACCCGGCCGCCCGGCCCACCCCGCGGCAGCTGCGCGCCCGGCTGGACCCGGACGGTACGGCCGCCGCCCGGCTGGCGCAGGGCGGCTGGCTGCCGGGGGAACTGGCGGCGGGGGTGGGACGCAGCGCGGTGGAACTGCTGGACCTGGACCTGGACGGGGAGATGGGGGAGCCGGGGGAGCAGGGGGAGACGGGGGAAGCGGCTCCGGACGGGGTGGGCGCGGACGCGGGTGCCTCCGGTGCCTCGGCCAGGGCGGTGCGGACACCGACCTTCGTGTCCGCGGGCGGGCCGCAGGGCGCGGGGGAGCACCCGCCGCTGAGCGGGGCCGTCCGGGACGGGATCGCGAAGGGGGCGCGGCCGCGGCGGGCGCGGAACGCGGCGGCGGTCGCGGCGGTGCTCGTGCTGCTCGGGGGCGGTGGGTACGGGCTGTACGGGTGGCTGCACCGGGCCGAACCGGCGGTGTCGGGCCCCACGGCGGCGCCGCTGCCGGAGGCGTCCGCCGACCCGGGCCGGGCCGTCCCGCCGAGCGGCGTCGTCACCTCCGGGTCCACCTCGGCCTCCGGCGCTCCGGGAAGCGCGACGGCGTCCGCCCCGGGTGCGGTGCCGCCCGGGACGGGCGGGCCGAGCGTGGTGCCCGCCGCCTTCCTGGGCACCTGGAGCGGGGACATGGTCACCGACAAGGGGCTGCCCGGCGGGACCACCACGCTCACCGTCCGTCCGGCGGCGATCGGTCAGGAGAGCACCACCAGCCGCAACGCCGTCTCCGGGCTGCTCTCGATCAGCTGCGAGGGCGCCTGGACCCTCAAGTCGGCCTCCGCCACCAAGCTGGTGTTCCAGTCCCGACTGGTCCGTTCCTCGATCCCCGGCGCCTGCACCGGCGGCTCCAACGCGGAGACGCTCACCCTGCAGTCCGACGGGACGATCCGTTTCGCCTCCGCCGACCCGCCGGCCGGGAACCCGGCCGGCACGATGCGCAGGGCCGACGGGGCTGGCGGGGCTGGCGGGGCCGACGGCTGAGGGTTGCGGCGGGGACGGGCCGGGGCATGGTCCGGTCGCGGTCCGATCGTGTTCCGGTCGCGGTACAGGGGTGGCCCGGACGCGGCCCGGGGCGGCCCGTGCGCAGTTCAGCGGGCTGACGCGGGCGGCGGAATGTGCTGGCGTAGGCTGGTTCGGCCGTACCCGAGTAGCACTTGAGAGAGAGAAGGCCGCCAGGTGACCGAGCTCGCAGCGACCACCCTCGATGCGTCCAGCACCGACCTGAAGGCCGTGCTCGACCGCGCCACCGCCGGTGACCGGATCACCCCGGAGGAGGCGCTGGAGCTCTACCGCTCGGCGCCGCTGCACGCGCTCGGCTCCGCCGCCGACGCGGTGCGCCGCCGTCGCTACGCGGGTACCGAGCACATCGCGACGTACATCATCGAGCGCAACATCAACTACACCAACGTCTGCGTGACGGCGTGCAAGTTCTGCGCCTTCTACGTGCCGCCGAAGAGCGACAAGGGCTGGTCCCGCGAGCTCGACGAGATCCTGCGCCGCTGCGCCGAGACGGTCGAGCTCGGCGGCACCCAGATCATGTTCCAGGGCGGCCACCACCCGGACTACGGCGTGGAGTACTACGAGCGGGCGTTCTCGGCGATCAAGGCCGACTTCCCGGAGCTGGTGATCCACTCGCTGGGCGCCTCCGAGGTCGAGCACATGGCGCGGATCTCGGGCGTCTCCGTCGAGGAGGCCATCACCCGGATCCACAAGGCCGGCCTGGACTCCTTCGCCGGCGCCGGCGCCGAGCTGCTGCCGGAGCGGCCGCGCAAGGCGATCGCCCCGCTGAAGGAGTCCGGCGAGCGCTGGCTGGAGATCATGGAGATCGCCCACGGCCTCGGCGTGGAGTCCACCTCCACCATGCTGATGGGCACCGGCGAGACCAACGCCGAGCGGATCGAGCACCTGCGGATGATCCGCGACGTGCAGGACCGCACCGGCGGCTTCCGGGCCTTCATCCCGTACACCTACCAGCCGCAGAACAACCACCTGAAGGGCTCGACCCAGGCCACCGTCTTCGAGTACCTGCGGATGATCGCGATCGCCCGCCTGTTCCTCGACAACGTCGCCCACATCCAGGGCTCCTGGCTCACCACCGGCAAGGAGGCCGGCCAGCTGTCGCTGCACTACGGTGCGGACGACCTCGGGTCCGTCATGCTGGAGGAGAACGTCGTCTCGGCGGCGGGTGCCAAGCACCGCTCCAACCTCACCGAGCTGATCCACCTCATCCGGGCCGCCGACCGCGTCCCGGCGCAGCGCTCGACCACCTACGAGCACCTGCGGGTGCTGGACGACCCGGCCAATGACCCGGTCGACCCGCGCGTCGCCTCGCACATCGCCTCCACGGCGATCGAGGGCGGCACCGCGCACCCCGAGCTGAAGATCCTGGACAACTGAGTCCCCTTCTCCTCCTCTCCTTCTGGCCCTTCCCGTGCCGGTGTCGTTGATGCCGGTGTCCCTGTTGCTGTTGCCGTTGCCGTTGCCGTTTCCGCTGGCGTTGGCATTGCCGCCGGCGTTGCTGTCGAAGTCGAAGGCGCTGTTGTGCTGACTCTGCACCGGGCGGCGTTCGTGCTGCCCGACCCGGCCGATCCCACCGCCCCGTCCATCGCCGACGGGGCGGTGGTGGTGCGTGGCGAGCTGGTGGAGGCGGTCGGGCCGTACGGGGAGCTGGCGGCCGCCCACCCGGGCGCGCGGGTACGGGACTGGGGCGCGGCCGTGCTCACCCCCGGGCTGCGCAATCCGTACGGACACCGGCTGCTGGAACGGGCGTACCACCCCGATCCGCGGGAGGAGGTCGGCGTCGAGCCGGTGGCGGACGGGCTGGCCGGGTCCACGGACGAGGCGCGGTGCGGGGCCAGCGCACGGCGGGGACTGCAGCGGATGCTCGGGTACGGCGTGACGGCGGTGGCCGGGCCCTTCGAACGGGCCTCGGTGCGGACGGCGGTGGCGCGGTCGGGGGTCGTGGGACTGCCCGGGGCGTCCGCTTCCGCCGGTTCTGCTGCTTCTGCAGGTCCTACTGGTCCGGCCGGTCCTACTTGTCCGGCCGGACCTGCCGGTTCGTCAGGAGGGCCGGGCGACGAAGGCGCGGGGTCGCTGGACCCGCTGGCCGTCCTGCCGCTCGCGGAGGCCGTGTACGGGCGGGTGGCGGCCGGGCGGCGGGCGGACTTCGCGGTGTTCGCGGTCGCGGGGGGCGGGATCGGGGACGGGGGCGCGGAAGCCGTGTCGGGCGCGGACGTGGGCGCGGGTACGGGTACGGGTACGGGTACGGGCGCGGCGGCGGGCGCGGCGGCGGGCGCGGAGCCGGCGGCGGGTGGGTGCCTGGCCACGGTGCTGGGCGGGCGGTTGGTGTACCGCCGACGGTGAGACGGTCGTCACGGCGGGCGTGACGTACTCGTCAGTAGCCGGATTTTCTTGTGGCGAACGGGACTTCCTTCGTGTGCACCCGAACTCCGGTGCCGGTGCCGGAGAGTGATTGTCCCTTCATCGTGACCTGAGGGCCCGCCAGCGGATACGATCCCGGACAGCTCACTCCGTACCCTCACCACACCACTGCCCGCGCCCGCGGGCGGCGGGGCCGTGTCCCCGGCCCCGAAGGCAAGCCAGGACAGGAACCATGCAAACCGCGACCGTTCCCCCGCCGCGCACCCCGCGGATGGGCCGTGGTTGGTACCTCGCCGCCGTGCTCAGCGCCGTGCTGGCCGTCGGCATGTGCCTGCTCGGTTGGCGCCAGGCCGACCAGGCCGACCGGATCGAGGCGCACCCGGTGAGAGTCGAGGGGGTCGTCACCCAGCTCCCGACCGGCGGCGGCACCTACAGTGCCGTCAGCTACCGGGCCGGCGGGGAGCCGCACACCGCGGCCGCGCTGCCGCTCTCGGACAGCGCCAGGCTCGGCGACAGGATCTGCCTGGAACACGCCGCCGACGACCCGGGCGCGGTGCGGATCTGCGGCGACACCTACCCGCAGCCCGTCGGCGTGGGCCTGGCCCGGTTCAGCGTGCCGGTGGCCGTCGTGCTCTTCGTGATCTGCGTGCTGCGCATCCGACGGCATCACAAGGCCCTCGCGCTCCGCGGCGGGCAGGGGAAGCTGGCCGCCAACCTCGCGCTGGCGACGGGGGCGCTGGCGGACGGGATGCCCGCGATAACGCACGGCAAGCGGTCGCGTCGGCGGCGCCGCGCGGGCGGGCGGCGCGCTCAGCACTGACCGGCCGAGCCCGGTACGGGTGGGCCGGGTCCGGCACCGGCGGGCCGAGCCCGGTAGCGGCGGGCGGCTGCTAGACGTCGGGCGCGTGCCGGGTCCGGCCGCGGGCCCGGCGATCGGCCCCGGGCCCGCGGGCGCGGGCCGGGGTTCGGCCGGGTTCGACTCCGGGGTCGGGTCCGGGTCGGTGTGCCCCGTTGGTCGGGGCGTCCGTGCGAGGGTGAACAATGGGGGCGTGACCCGAGCCTCTCTGGACAAGCAGCCGCACGAAGTCGCCGCCATGTTCGACGACGTCGCGGCCAAGTACGACCGCACCAACGACGTGCTCTCCCTCGGCCAGGCCCGTGCCTGGCGTCGGGCGGTGGCCGAGACGGTGGCCGCCGGGCCGGGGGACCTCGTGCTCGACCTCGGGGCCGGCACCGGCACCTCCTCACTGCCCTTCGCCGAGGCCGGGGCCGAGGTCGTCCCGTGCGACTTCTCGGTCGGCATGCTCGCCGAGGGCAAGCGCCGCCACCCCGAGCTGGCGCTCACCGCCGGCGACGCCACCCGGCTGCCGTTCGCGGACGACACCTTCGACTCGGTGACGATCTCCTTCGCGCTGCGCAACGTCCAGGACACCGACGCGGGGCTGCGCGAGATGCTGCGGGTCACCAAGCCCGGCGGCAAGCTGGTGATCTGCGAGTTCTCCACCCCGACCTGGACGCCGTTCCGGACGGTCTACACCGAGTACCTGATGCGCGCGCTGCCGCCGGTGGCCACCGCCGTCAGCAGCAACCCGGACGCGTACGTCTACCTCGCCGAGTCCATCCGGGCCTGGCCGGACCAGCCCGGGCTGGCCACCAGGCTCCAGGACAACGGCTGGTCGAAGGTCGCCTGGCGGAACCTGACCGGTGGGATCGTCGCGCTGCACCGGGCCTACAAGATCGCGTAGCCGGGCTCGGCCGATCCGGCCCCGGCCGATCCGGGCGCGGGCCCGCGGCGCGGGTCCGGCGGTCGGGGGCGGGGGCGCATCCGGTGACGTGAGCGGAACTAGACTGCCGGAGACAGAGCCGCCGTCCCCCAGCCGCAGTTCCAGGAGTGTGTCCACGTGTCCGAGACCGCAGCCGATCTGACGAAGCCGGACAGCCCCGTGGAGAGCACGGCCGACGTCATCGTGGTCGGCGCGGGCCCGGCCGGCTCCACCACCGCGTACTACCTGGCCCAGGCCGGGCTGGACGTGCTGCTGCTGGAGAAGACCGCCTTCCCGCGCGAGAAGGTGTGCGGCGACGGCCTGACCCCGCGTGCCACCAAGCAGCTGGTGGACATGGGCATCGACGTCTCCACCGAGAACGGCTGGCTGCACAACAAGGGCCTGCGCATCATCGGCGGCGGTGTCCGGCTGGAGCTGGACTGGCCCGAGCTGTCCTCCTTCCCCGACTACGGCCTGGTGCGCAAGCGCGCCGACTTCGACGAGCTGCTCGCCCGTCAGGCCGAGAAGGCCGGCGCGCGGCTCTACGAGCGCTGCAACGTCAGCGGGCCGGTCCTGGACGAGCGCACCGGCCGGATCGTCGGCGTCACCGCCAAGCTCGGCGACGAGAAGCGACCGGTCACCTTCCGGGCCCCGCTGGTGGTCGCCGCCGACGGCAACTCCACCCGGCTCTCCCTCGCCATGGGTCTGCACCGGCGCGAGGACCGCCCGATGGGCGTCGCCTACCGCACCTACTTCACCTCGCCGCGCCACGACGACGACTACCTGGAGTCCTGGCTGGAGCTGTGGGACACCCGCGGCAGCGAGCGCAAGC
The DNA here is from genome assembly GCF_053612025.1 of Kitasatospora sp. NPDC054768. Classification (NCBI taxonomy): domain Bacteria; kingdom Bacillati; phylum Actinomycetota; class Actinomycetes; order Kitasatosporales; family Streptomycetaceae; genus Kitasatospora; species Kitasatospora sp. NPDC054768. The sequence continues at coordinate 42,826 of NZ_JBSHBN010000055.1, read as the reverse complement.
TGCTGCCCGGGTACGGCTGGGTCTTCGGCATGGGCGACGGCACCTCCAACGTCGGCCTCGGCATCCTCAACTCCTCGCCGGCCTTCGGCGAGCTGGACTGGCGCGAGGTGCTCAAGGCCTGGTGCGCCGGCATGCCGGAGGAGTGGGGCTACACCCCCGAGAACATGACCGAGCCGATCCGCGGCGCCGCACTGCCGATGGCCTTCAACCGGCAGCCGCACTACACGCGCGGCCTGCTGCTGGTCGGCGATGCGGGCGGCATGGTCAATCCCTTCAACGGCGAGGGCATCGCCTACGCGATGGAATCCGGCCAGATCGCCGCCGGGGTCATCGTGCAGGCCCTCGCCCGGGTCACCGACGGCGGCCGCGAGCGTGCCCTCCAGGCCTACCCGCGCATCCTCAAGGACGTGTACGGCGGCTACTACACGCTGGGCCGCGCCTTCGTGAAGCTCATCGGCAACCCCAAGGTGATGCAGATCGCCACCCAGCGCGGCCTCACCCACCCGATGCTGATGCGCTTCACCCTCAAGCTGCTCGCGAACCTCACCGACCCGCAGGGCGGCGACGCGATGGACCGCGTGATCAACGGTCTCGCCAGGGTCGCGCCGAACGCCTGACCAGGATCGGGTGCCCGGTCCGGTTCGGTGCCCGGTCCGGTTCGGCGCCTGGTCCGGTCGGGTGTCTGGCCCGTCCGGGCCAGGAGGAGGCCTGACCCGAGGGGACGGCGCGCCTCTGACGGGGGCGTCGCCTATGCCTCATCGACCGCCGGGGGTTCCTCCGGTGCCCGCCGGGAGGCGGTGGAGCGCTGTTCGACGTAGGCGAGGCGCTCGGCGAAGACCCGGGCCGCGTCGGGGGTGAGGGTCCTCAGAGCGACGAGGGCGGAGAAGACGACGTCGCAGAGCTCGTGCTGGACGTCCTCCCAGGTGTGGGTGACCCCCTTGCGCGGGTTCTGGCCGGTGGCACCGACCACCGCCGCACCGACCTCGCCGATCTCCTCGGAGAGCTTGAGGATCCGCAACAGTCGCTCCTCCTGGGGCGACTGCGTGCTCTGCTCGTCCAGCCATGCGACCAAGTGGTCGACGCTCTCCCAGATCCGGCTGTCCATGCGGTGCTGCTCCTGCTCCCGTTGCGGTGTCGTTGGTGCTGCCACCGTACGGGAGCGGGGAGCGGGGAGCGGGGGATGGCGGGTGGCGGGCCGGGGCTGTCCGGCCCGCCCGGTCAGCGGGCGTTGATCTTCACGTTGCGGATGTTCACCGGGAGCGTGGGGAAGCCGTCGCCCGGGTTGTTCTGGTCGTCCTCGCCGCCGGCGGCGATCTTCTGGAGCACGTCCAGTCCGGCGGTGATCCGGCCGAAGGGCGTGTAGGCGGGGGAGAGCTTGGTGTCCTTCCAGACGAAGAAGAACTGGCTGCCGTTGGTGTTCGGGCCGGCGTTGGCCATGGCCACGGTTCCGGCCGGGTAGGTGGCGCCGGTCAGGTTCTCGTCCGGGAAGGAGTAGCCCGGACCGCCGCTGCCCGTGCCGGTCGGGTCGCCGCACTGGAGGACGTAGATCCGCTGGGTGGTGAGGCGGTGGCAGTGGCTGCGGTCGAAGTAGTCGTGCTCGGCGAGGAACCGGAACGAGAAGGTGGTGCAGGGCGCCTTGTCGGTCAGCGCCTCGAAGGTGATCTGGCCCTGGCTGGTCCGCAGTGTCGCGCGGTAGGGCTTCGCCGCCTTCTTGGCGTCGAACACCGGGATGCCCTTGAAGTTGTCGGCCGGGACGGCCGGTGTGTAGGTGCAGCCGGCGGTGGGGGTGCCGGCCGCGGGGGCGTCCGCGACGGCGGTGCCGGTGCTCGCCACGAGCGGGAGGACGGTGGCGGCGGCGACCAGCGCCCAGTGCGTGCGCTTCACGTGACGGACCTTCCGGGGAGTGGACGGCGGGGTTGTCATGGGTGCATCATCCACGGCCGGATGGGGATGCGGTAGGGGTTGGGGCGGCCGTGGCTCCTCGGGCGGCAGTGGTGTGACGGTTTGTCAGTTCTGTTCCGTGGTGGTCGTGGTGGTCGCGGTGGTCGTGAAGAGCCCGGCGCTCGCGGCCAGGGCGGCGGCGTCGGCGGCCCGCTCGGCGGTGCGGGCGTCCAGGGGCTCGCCGGAGACGAACAGGCGGTAGTAGAGCGGTGCGGTGGCGGCCCGGACCACCTCGGCACCGTCCGTCCCCGTGGGGAGCTCGCCCCGGGCGACGGCCCGTTCGGCCACCTCGGCGGCCTGGCGGTGCCGGGCCGCGAAGAAGGCGCGGAGGGCGGCCGCGCCGGCGTCCGAGCGCTGGGCGGCGGAGATCAGCGCTATCGGTGTGGGGCCGAGCACCGGGTCGGTGAAGACGCTGAACACCTCCTGGGTGATCCGGCGGAGGTCCTGCTGGAGGTCTCCGGTGTCGGGCAGGGGCCAGGGCTGGTCGGCGGAGGCGGTCAGGGCGTCGGCGACCAGGCCGTCCACTCCGCCCCAGCGTCGGTAGAGGGTCGCCTTGTGGGCGCCGGAGCGGGTGGCGACCGCCTCGACGGTGAGGCCGTCGTACCCCTTCTCGGTGACTTCGGCGAGCGTCGCGGCGACCACTTCCGCTCGGACCCGGGCGCTGCGGCCGCCCGGGCGCGGGGTGGGGGTGCGGGGTTCCGGCGCGGGGTGGGTGGCCTCAGTCAAAGTCGACTCCGGTCGCGTCAGGGATTGCTGTGGCGTGACGGTCGCGCCGTGCTCATCGTAATGCGACTCAAGTTGCATTACGAGCAGAGCCTGCCGGCCCGCCGCGGCCCCCTGCTCGTCGCCCGACCCATCGGTGCCCGCGCAGGGCATTGATCATCGGCGGTTTGGTGCGCGAGGATGGCGCACCTTTGCTCCACGCTCCACCTCGTCCACCGCCGGGCTCTCCGCCCGGCCTTTGGGTCCGTCCGACGCCGTACGGTACTCGCGCCCGCCGGTTCCGTCCGTTCGGAGGGATCTTTCGCATGTCAGCCTCCTTGTCCGACCTGCCCGAGGGTTCGTCCTCGTCGGTCCTTCGTGATCTTCCGGTCCTGCTCGTGGCCGTGGTGTGGGGATCGAGCTTCCTCGCCGTCCAGCGCGTGGCCGAGCCCGGGACGGTCGTGGCGATGCTCGTGCTGCGGTTCGGGCTGGTGCTGCCGCTGCTCGGGATGGTCGCCTGGCGCGCCCTGCGGAGGCTGAGCCGTGCCGAGTGGCTCGGCGGTGCCGCACTGGGGCTGGTGCTCAGCGGGATCTTCCTGCTGGAGACCTACGGAGCCGTGCACACCTCCGCGACCAACGCCGGACTGATCATCAGCCTCGCCATGGTGCTCACCCCGCTCGGCGAGAGCGCCCTCGGCCGGACCGCACCACCGAAGGCCTTCCTCGCGGCCGCCGGGCTGGCCGTCCTCGGTGTCGCCCTGCTCACCGGCGACGGCGGGCTGCGCCCTCCGACGCTCGGAGATCTGCTGGTGCTGGGCGCCGCCCTCGTCCGCTCGGCGTACGTCCTCGCGATGGCCCGCACCCGAGCCGTCCGTGACACCGACATGCTCGCCGTCACCTGGGTCCAACTCGCCGTGGCCACCGGCGTGTTCTCCGTCGTCGCGCTGTCGGTCGGCCCTGCGCCGTGGACGGTCGCCCGTTCGTACGGAGCCGGCCAGTGGGCCTGGCTGCTGCATCTGTCCTTGTTCTGCACTCTGTTCGCCTTCTTCGTCCAGATGTGGGCCGTGCGGGCCACGTCGCCCTCGCGGGTGAGCCTGTTGCTCGGCACCGAGCCGTTGTGGGCCGCCGTCTTCGGGATCACCCTGGCCGGGAACCGGATGGGCCCGCTCGCCCTGCTCGGCGGAGCCCTGGTGCTGGTCGCGACGGAGTGGGGCCGGCGCACGGCCCCCGCGTCGGCCCCCGCGCCGGCCCTGATCCGGAACGAGGGCGAGGGCGAGGGCGCGAGCGGGAGGGATGCGGTGGGGCCGAGCGCGGAGCCGGCCCAGGGGTGACCGGCCGCCCTCGTCACCGGTGCCGCCACAGCGTCCGGCGGGCGTAGTCGAGGGTGACCGCACCGAGCAGCGGGCCCCAGGCGACCAGGGGCAGGTAGGCGAGCGTCATCACCACGCCGGCCAGCCCGTGCGGAGAATCCGGTTCGGCCAGGTTGCGGGCCCAACCGCCGAGGAGCGCGGTCGTACCGAGGGAGGTGAGGATCACCGAGCCCAGCAAGGCCGGGACGATCGCGGCGAGTGGCCGGACCCGTCGGCCGCCCAGCAGCGGTATCCACCGGGGCGCCACCAGCCCCCAGGGCCGGACCAGGCCCAGGGTCAGGAAGGCCAGCGACTCGGCCAGGGCGCTCAGCGCCACGCAGTAGAGCGTGCCCCAACCCGGTTGGTGCTCGGCGTACGCGGCGAGCGTCGCGCCGCTGAAGCCGACCGGGACGCCGAAGCCGAAGGCGATCCGCCACAGCCCCGAGGGGACGGTGGTCAGGACGGCGGCCTTGGCGGCGAGCCGGGCCCAGCGCGGCGCGGGCGGGACGTCCGGGACGTCCGGGGTGTCCGCCGCGGCCCGGTGGGCGGTGCCGCGGGCGTTGATCACGAGCTTCGACATGGTGGTGGACTCCCTTCGGCTCCGGCCTCCGTGGCCGGTGCGACGACTCAAGACTGGAGCCCCGCCAGGGGTTCGCGGCAGATGCCGATCGGGCTGTTCCTCCTGCTCAACCCGCCTTTGAAATATGCCGATCGGCACAGGCGCGGCGCATGGGCGGCGTCGTAATGTGACGGCAGTCGAGGAGTCGAGGAAGGTGGTGACGATGACTCAGATCCTGTCCGGGGTCGTCCTGGTCCTGGTGCCGACCGCCTGGTCGGTGCGGCGGCGGTACGGGGCGGCGGCCGCGACCATGGCGCTCGGGGCTGCGTCGGTCGCGGTCACGGCCGCCGTCTGGTTCCTCGGCCGCTGGGTGGAGGGGCAGCGCTGGGCCGGGCTGTTGGGCCTGGTGGAGCTGGCCGTCCTGCTGCTGTCGGTGGTCGTCGGCCTGCGCGCCGAGGACGGCCCGTGGTGTGCAGCGGCCGCCTGGACGGCCTGCGGAGCGGTCGCCCTCTGGCCGTCCCGGTTCGTGTTCATCGAGGGGCCCGCGGACACGCTCACGCTCTTCGGGTTCGGATCGATGCTCTCCCTGCCGGCCGTGCTGATCGGGCTCTACCTGCGGGGCCTGGACGAGGTGCGCAACAAGGCAGTGGCCGAGGCCAGGCGGGCGCAGCGGCTGGAGCTGGCCCACGACCTGCACGACTTCGTGGCGCACGATGTCAGCGGCATGGTCGCCCAGGCCCAGGCGGGTGCCTACCTGGCCGGGATCGATCCGGCCCGGGCGGCGGAGATGTTCCAGCGAATAGAGCAGGCCGGGCAACGGGCGCTGGCCTCGCTGGACCGGACGGTACAGCTGCTGCGCAGCGAGGAGGGCGGAGGCCGCGGTCCGCAGCCCGGACTCGCCGAACTTGCCGAGGTGGCCGAGCGGTTCACCGCGACGGGTGGAGCCGAGGTCCGTCTGGAGCTGCCGGAGGAGCCGGTGCCGCGCGAGGTGGAGGGCACCGTCCACCGGATCGTGGTCGAGTCCCTGACCAATGTCCGGCGGCATGCTCCGGCCGCGCGGGAGATCGAGATCCGGGCCCGCCGCAGCGGCGGACGGCTGGAACTGATGGTGACCAACGACGGTCGGGCCCCGGGCCCGGCAGGGCGGCCGCGCCGGGGCGGCGGCAGCGGCCTGCCGGGCTTGGCGGCCCGGGTCGAGGCCCTCGGAGGTTCGCTGGAAGCCGGCCCGCACGAGCGGGAGGCCTGGCGGGTGACGGCGGTGCTGCCACTGGAGGTGGCCGGTGCGGGGCCGACGGGTTCGTAGGAGCCGAGGCGGGACGGGTAGCGGGGAGGTACGGAGATGGGCAGCGGCACAGGGCCGATTCGGATTCTGATCGCGGACGACCAGGCGGACGTGCGCAGTGCGTTCCGGATGATCCTGGACGTTCAGCCGGACATGGTGGTGGTGGCGGAGGCGGCAGACGGTGCCGCTGCGGTGCAGGAGGCCAGGAGGCTGCGGCCGGATGTGGTGCTCGCGGACATCCGGATGCCGAAGCTCGACGGTCTGGAGGTCACGCGGCAGTTGGCCGACCAGTGCAAGGTGATCGTGGTGACCACCTTCGACCTGGACGAGTACGTGCACACGGCACTGCGGCACGGGGCGGCCGGATTCCTGCTGAAGCGGTCGGGGCCGGTGCTGCTGATCGAGGCGGTCCGGGCGGCGATGGCGGGGGATGCGTTGATCAGCCCGCAGATCACCGTCCGGCTCCTGCGGCACATGGCACTCCCGGGTGCGGAGCCGGTGCCCGGGCGGGGCGGCGCCAAGGCGGCCGCGGTGGCTCCGCAGTCGACAGCCGGCCCGACGGAGGAACTGACCACGAGGGAAAGGGAGATCGCCGAGCTGGTGGCAGACGGCGCGACCAACGCCGAGATCGGCGCGGGGCTGTTCATCTCGCCGGGGACGGTGAAGAACCACCTCGCCAACATCCAGCGCAAGATCGGAGCCCGTAACCGGGTGGGCATCGCGGCCTGGATCTGGGAGCAGGCGGCCGGCCGCCAGTAGCCGGCCCCAGTCCGGGGCGAGGGCCCGGAGGCGAGGGACCGGGGCCGTCCGCACCCCGCCTGCCCCACCCCGCCTGCCCCACCCCGCCTGCCCCACCCCGCCTGCCCCGCCCTGCCCTGCACGCCTCCCCTTGCGCGCCTCCCCCTGCGGGCCTGCACCGGGCACCCCGTCTGCGCGCCTCGGCCCGCTCGAAATGCCGGGCCGAGGCGGGCCTGTCCGAGGCGACACGGAGGCGGCACGGAGGCGACGCGGAGGTGGCACGTGAAGGTGCCCGATGGAGGAATCGGGCGGCTGGGGGAGCGCCAGGGGAACCCCGTTCAACGACAAGCTCGCGCGCTTGTGAACGAAGGGTCAAGCGAGCGTTCGGACCCCCGCCACCCCTGCGAGTGAGCCTCTATAACACGTCAACATGACGCCTGGAAATTTGCTCAGGTCGACGCATAGTTGATATAGGAACACGCCCCTGACCTGCCGCTTCACAGGTAAATGCGACTGCTTGTGATCATTTGACTGCTTTGCGTCGACAAATCTGGGCATGTTCATATTCGACCCCATTCGAAGGGTGTCGTAGATCACAAAGGTGACCGTGAACTGCGTGTCGCAGATCACAAGCCGACGGGCATAGGATGCGCTCGTTCCAGGCTTTGTGAACTGCCTCACATGAGGTGGATCTCGGGAACTGGAACGCGGGTTCACCTCTGTGTGACCCGCCGGTTCCGATCTGCAGTCAAGGACGACTGGACGGAGGGAGCGGGGGCTATGAATGCCTACGCGCCGATCCTCGTACTCGGTGCCATCGCGGCGGCGTTCGCGGTCGGCTCCGTCGTGATGGCCTCACTCACCGGCCCCAAGCGCTACAACCGGGCCAAGTTGGAGGCGTACGAGTGCGGCATCGAGCCGACCCCGCAGCCCGTGGGCGGCGGTCGGTTCCCGATCAAGTACTACCTGACGGCGATGCTCTTCATCGTCTTCGACATCGAGATCGTCTTCCTCTACCCCTGGGCGGTGACCTTCGACGCCCTGGGGATCTTCGGGCTGGTCGAGATGCTCCTGTTCATCGCCACCGTCTTCGTCGCGTACGCCTACGTGTGGCGGCGCGGCGGCCTGGAGTGGGACTGAGCGCGGGGTGGTCCGAGCGCGGGGTGGCGACCCCACCCGTCCGCCGGCTGCGCGCCCGCTTGTGAACGAGCGGACAAGCCAGAACCGGCCCACGTATCAGCGGACTCGAGGGCATTGAGAGGGATCTGATGGGAATCGAGGAGAAGCTGCCGAGCGGCTTTCTGCTCACGACGGTGGAGACGGCCGCCGGCTGGGTGCGCAAGGCGTCACTCTTCCCGGCCACCTTCGGTCTGGCCTGCTGCGCGATCGAGATGATGACCACCGGGGCGGGCCGTTACGACCTGGCCCGGTTCGGCATGGAGGTCTTCCGGGGCTCCCCCCGGCAGGCCGATCTGATGATCGTGGCGGGGCGGGTGAGTCAGAAGATGGCCCCGGTGCTGCGCCAGGTGTACGACCAGATGCCCAACCCCAAGTGGGTCATCTCGATGGGCGTCTGCGCCTCGTCCGGCGGGATGTTCAACAACTACGCGATCGTCCAGGGCGTCGACCACATCGTGCCGGTGGACATCTACCTGCCCGGCTGTCCGCCCCGTCCGGAGATGCTGATGGACGCCATCCTGAAGCTGCACGACAAGATCCAGCACGAGCCGCTGGGCGTGAACAGGCGCCGGGCCGAGGAACTCGGTGAGGCGCTCGCCCTGAAGGCCACCCCGATCAGCGAGATGCGGGGGCAGCTGCGATGAACGACCAGGTACCCGAGACCCGCCGCGAGCAGCCGGTCCGTGAGATCCCGGTCGAGGTGGTCGGCCGCCGCCAGGGCATGTTCGGTGCCACGGGCAGCGGCGACACCTCCGGCTTCGGAGGTCTGGCCGACCCGATCGTGCTGCCCGGTCCGAGCGAACGCCCGTACGGCGGCTGGTTCGACGAGGTCGCCGACGAGCTGGAGGGCGCCCTGGAGGAGCAGGGCCTGGACCCGGTCGAGGTGATCGAGAGGACCGTGGTCGACCGCGGCGAGCTCACCTTCCACATCGACCGCGACCACCTGCTGGGGACCGCCCGCATCCTCCGCGACGACCCGGCGCTGCGCTTCGAACTGTGCCTGGGCGTGAGCGGCGTGCACTACCCCGGCGACAAGGGCCGCGAGCTGCACGCGGTCTACCACCTGCGCTCGATCACCCACGGCCGGCTGATCCGGCTGGAGGTCACCGCACCCGACGCCGACCCGCGCATCCCCTCCGTGGTGAGCGTCTACCCGACCAACGACTGGCACGAGCGCGAGGCCTACGACTTCTTCGGCCTGGTCTTCGAGGGCCACCCTGCGCTCACCCGGATCATGATGCCGGACGACTGGCTGGGCCACCCGCAGCGCAAGGACTACCCGCTCGGCGGCATCCCCGTCGAGTACAAGGGCGCCCAGATCCCGGCTCCCGACCAGCGGAGGTCGTACAGCTGATGAACACCCAGCACTTTGGAGAGACCGAGGAAGCGGACGCCCGCGATACCACCGAGGGCCGGGTCTTCACCGTCACCGGCGGTGACTGGGGCGAGGTGGTCGAGGCGGTCGGCCGGGCCGACGACGAGCGCATCATCGTCAACATGGGCCCCCAGCACCCGTCCACCCACGGCGTGCTGCGGCTGATCCTGGAGATCGACGGCGAGACGGTGAAGGAGGCCCGCTGCGGCATCGGCTACCTCCACACCGGCATCGAGAAGAACATGGAGTTCCGCAACTGGGTCCAGGGCACCACGTTCGTGACCCGTATGGACTACCTGACCCCGCTGTTCAACGAGACCGCCTACTGCCTGGCGGTCGAGAAGCTGCTCGGCATCACCGACGACGTCCCGGACCGCGCCAACGTCATCCGCGTGATGATGATGGAGCTCAACCGGATCGCCTCGCACCTGGTCTGCCTGGCCACCGGCGGCATGGAGATCGGCTCCACCACCCTGATGATCTACGGCTTCCGGGACCGCGAGCTGATCCTGGACGTCTTCGAGCTGGTCACCGGTCTGCGCATGAACCACGCGTACGTGCGCCCCGGCGGCCTCGCCCAGGATCTGCCGCCCGGCGCCGTCGACCAGATCCGCGAGGCGGTCAAGGTCTTCCGCTCCCGGATGCACGAGTACGACAAACTCGCCACCGGCAACCCGGTGTTCAAGGCCCGCCTGGTCGACGTCGGCTTCCTGGACCTGCCCGGCTGCCTGGCCCTCGGCGCCACCGGCCCGATCCTGCGCGCCACCGGCCTGCCGCACGACCTGCGCAAGACCGACCCGTACTGCGGCTACCAGGACTACGACTTCGAGGTCGCGATCGCCGACAGCGCCGACTCCTACGGCCGCTTCCTGATCCGCCTGGAGGAGATGAAGCAGTCGCTGCGGATCGTCGAGCAGTGCCTGGACCGGCTGCGTCCGGGCCCGGTCATGGTGGCCGACAAGAAGATCGCCTGGCCCGCCCAACTGGCCGTCGGCCCGGACGGGCTGGGCAACTCCCTCGACCACATCCGCAAGATCATGGGGACCTCGATGGAGGCCCTGATCCACCACTTCAAGCTGGTCACCGAGGGCTTCCGGGTCCCGGTCGGCCAGGCGTACGTGGCGGTCGAGTCGCCCAAGGGCGAGCTGGGCGTGCACGTGGTCAGCGACGGCGGGACGCGCCCGTACCGGGTCCACTTTCGGGATCCGTCGTTCACCAATCTGCAGACGATGGCGGCGATGTGCGAGGGCGGCCAGGTGGCCGACGTGATCGTCGCGGTGGCCGGGATCGACCCGGTGATGGGAGGCGTGGACCGGTGACCAACGTCGAACTCGGACTGCCGGCACTGCCGGCCGCACCGTACTCCGAGGAGGTGCACGCCAGGCTGGCCGCCGACGCCGCCGAGCTGATCGCCCGCTACCCGCAGCCCCGCTCGGCGCTGCTGCCGCTGCTGCACCTGGTGCAGGCCGAGGAGGGCTTCGTCAGCCCGACCGGGATGCGCTTCTGCGCCGAGCAGCTGGACCTCACCACCGCCGAGGTCACCGCGGTCGCGACCTTCTACACCATGTACCGGCGCCGCCCGGCCGGGAAGTACCACGTCGGGGTCTGCACCAACACGCTGTGCGCGGTGCTCGGCGGCGACCAGATCTTCGCCGAGCTCCAGGAGCACCTGGGTGTCCGCAACAACGAGACCACCGAGGACGGCGAGGTCTCGATCGAGCACATCGAGTGCAACGCGGCCTGCGACTACGCGCCCGTGGTGATGGTCAACTGGGAGTTCTTCGACAACCAGACCCCGGAGAGCGCCCGGCAGCTGGTCGACGACCTGCGCGCCGGCCGTGAGGTCCGGCCCACCCGCGGTGCCCGGCTGTGCGGCTTCAAGGAGACCGCCCGGATCCTGGCCGGCTTCCCGGACGAGCGTCCGGGCGCCAACGACGAGTCCGGAGCCGGCGGCGCGCCGTCCCTGGCCGGTCTGCGGCTGGCCCGCGGCGAGGCGCTGCCCGGCACCGCCGGCACCAAGGTGGTCTCCCCCCGCCCCGCGTCCCCCCGCCACGAGGGCAGCGGCCAGGCGAGCAACGGCCAGGCGAGCAACGGCCCGGCAAGCAACCCCCAGGCGAGCAACAGCCAGACGAACAACGGCCAGGCGGGCAAGGGCCAGGAAGGGAGCGAAGCGTGATGACCTCCGCCGAGCCGGCCGAGAAGCTGCTCACCCCGGTCCTGTCCGACTCCTGGGACGACAGCCGCCCCTGGACGCTCGACACCTACCGCCGCCACCACGGCTACGAGGGCCTCAAGGCGGCCCTCGCCATGCCGCCGGACGACGTGATCGCCCTGGTCAAGGAGGCCGGCCTGCGCGGCCGCGGCGGCGCAGGCTTCCCGACCGGCATGAAGTGGCAGTTCATCCCCCAGAACGACGGCAAGCCGCACTACCTGGTGGTCAACGCGGACGAGTCCGAGCCGGGCACCTGCAAGGACATCCCGCTGCTGTTCGCCAACCCGCACGCGCTGATCGAGGGCATGATCATCGCCTCCTACGCGATCCGCTGCGACCACGCCTTCATCTACCTGCGCGGCGAGGTCGTCCCGGTGCTGCGCCGGCTGCACGCGGCCGTCGCCGAGGCGTACGGGGCCGGGCTGCTGGGCCGGAACATCCTCGGCTCGGGGATCGACCTCGACATCACCGTGCACGCCGGGGCCGGCGCCTACATCTGCGGCGAGGAGACGGCGCTGCTGGACTCGCTGGAGGGCCGCCGCGGCCAGCCGAGGCTGCGGCCCCCGTTCCCGGCGATCGCCGGCCTGTACGCCTGCCCGACGGTGGTCAACAACGTCGAGTCGATCGCCTCGGTGCCGCCGATCCTGTCCCGCGGCAAGGAGTGGTTCAAGGCCCTGGGCACCGAGAAGTCCCCCGGCTTCACGCTCTACTCGCTCTCCGGCCACGTCACCAACCCCGGCCAGTACGAGGCCCCGCTCGGCATCACGCTGCGCCAGCTGCTCGACCTCAGCGGCGGCATCCGCCCCGGGCACCGGCTGAAGTTCTGGACCCCGGGCGGCTCCTCCACCCCGATGTTCACCGACGAGCACCTCGACGTCCCGCTGGACTACGAGGGCGTCGGCGCGGCCGGCTCGATGCTCGGCACCAAGGCGCTCCAGGTCTTCGACGAGACCACCTGCGTGGTGCGGGCCGTCACCCGCTGGACGGAGTTCTACGCCCACGAGTCCTGCGGCAAGTGCACCCCCTGCCGCGAGGGCACCTACTGGCTGGTCCAGCTGCTCCAGCGGATCGAGGCGGGCGAGGGCGTCGACGGGGACCTGGAGAAGCTCCTCGACATCGCCGACAACATCAACGGCAAGTCCTTCTGTGCCCTGGGCGACGGCGCGGCCAGCCCGATCGTCTCCTCGCTCCAGCACTTCCGGGCCGAGTACGAGCAGCACCTGGCCGAGCGCCGCTGCCCGTTCGACCCGGCAGCCTCCACCGTCTGGGCCGACGGCCCCCGCCCCGGCCACCAGTCCGCCACCGAAAGGGAGGTGCACGCGTGACGATCACAGAGCCAACCGCCTCCGAGACCGCGGTCGAACTGGTCACGCTCACCATCGACGGCGTCGAAGTGCGGGTCCCCAAGGGAACGTTGGTGATCCGGGCCGCCGAGACCATCGGCACCCAGATCCCGCGCTTCTGCGACCACCCGCTGCTCGATCCGGCCGGTGCCTGCCGCCAGTGCATCGTCGAGATCGAGGGCCAGCGCAAGCCGGTCGCCTCCTGCACCGTTCCGGTGGCCGAGGGCATGGTGGTGCGCACCCAGCTCAGCTCGCCGGTGGCCGAGAAGGCCCAGCGCGGCGTGATGGAGCTGCTGCTGATCAACCACCCGCTGGACTGCCCGGTCTGCGACAAGGGCGGCGAGTGCCCGCTGCAGAACCAGGCGATGACCAGCGGCGCCGCCGACTCCCGTTTCGAGGGGATGAAGCGCACCTACGAGAAGCCGGTGCCGATCAGCAGCCAGGTGCTGCTGGACCGCGAGCGCTGCGTGCTGTGCGCGCGCTGCACCCGCTTCTCGCAGCAGATCGCCGGGGACCCGTTCATCGACCTGGTGGAGCGCGGGGCACTGCAGCAGGTCGGCACCGGCGAGGGCGACGACTTCGAGTCGTACTTCTCCGGGAACACCATCCAGATCTGCCCGGTGGGCGCGCTGACCTCGGCGGCGTACCGGTTCCGCTCGCGTCCCTTCGACCTGGTCTCCTCGCCGAGCGTGTGCGAGCACTGCGCCTCGGGCTGCGCGCAGCGCACCGACCACCGGCGCGGCAAGGTGCTGCGCCGGCTGGCGGGCGAGGACCCGGCGGTGAACGAGGAGTGGAACTGCGACAAGGGCCGCTTCGCCTTCCGCTACGCCCAGCAGCGCGACCGGCTGACCACCCCGCTGGTGCGGGTGGACGGCGAGCTGGTGCCGGTCTCCTGGCCGGAGGCGCTGGCCCGGGCGGCCGAGGGGCTGCGCGGGGCCCGGACCGGGGTGCTGGCCGGCGGCCGGGTGACGGTCGAGGACGCCTACGCGTACGGGAAGTTCGCTCGGGTGGTGCTGGGCACCAACGACGTGGACTTCCGGGCCCGCCCGCACAGCGGTGAGGAGGCGGACTTCCTGGCCGCGGCGGTGGCCGGGCGGGGCGTCGACGTGAACGGCGCCGGTGTGGCGTACGAGGACCTCGACCGGGCGCCTGCGGTGCTGCTGGCGGGCTTCGAGCCGGAGGAGGAGTCGCCGATCGTCTTCCTGCGGTTGCGCAAGGCGACCAGGGCGACGGGCCTGAAGGTGTTCTCGGTGGCCGCGTTCGGTTCCCGGGGCCTGGCGAAGCTGCGCGGCGCGCTGCTGCCGGCCGCCCCCGGCACCGAGCCGGAGTGGTTCGCGGCGCTGGCGGCGGACGAGCCGCTGAACGACGACGCGGGCCGGGCGGCGGAACTGCTGCGCACCCCGGGTGCGGTGATCCTGGTGGGCGAGCGGCTGGCCGCCGTCCCGGGCGGGCCGACGGCGGTGCTGCGCCTGGCGCACGCGACCGGCGCCAAGCTCGCCTGGGTGCCGCGCCGGGCCGGTGAGCGCGGGGCCGTGGAGGCGGGCGCGCTGCCGGGCCTGCTGCCCGGCGGCCGTCCGGTGGCCGTCGCGGCGGCCCGGTCGGAGGCGGCCGCGCTGTGGGGCGGGGCCGAGCTGCCGTCCCGGCCGGGCCGGGACACCGACGGGATCCTGGCGGCGGTCGTGGCCGGAGAGCTGGACGCGCTGCTGGTCGGCGGCGTGGATCCGGACGACCTGCCGGACCCCGTGCTGGCCGACGAGGCGCTGGCGGCGGTGCCGTTCCTGGTGTCGCTGGAGCTGCGGCCCTCGGCGGTGACGGCGCGCGCCGACGTGGTGCTGCCGGTGGCTGCGGCGGCGGAGAAGGCCGGCACCTTCCTGGACTGGGAGGGCCGGGTGCGGATGTTCGAGGCCGCGCTCAAGCCGGACCAGCAGATGGGCCGTCACCTCCAGCCGGACCTGCGGGTGCTGAGCATGCTGGCGGACGCGTTGGGCGGGCGGCTGGGACTGCCGGACGTCCGGGCGGCCCGGCTGGAGCTGGACCGCTTCGCCCCCTGGGAGGGCGACCGCACGGCCGACCCGGCGGCCCACCCCGGCCCGCTGCCCCGGCCGGCCGCCGGCCAGGCGGTGCTGGCGGGTTGGCGGCTGCTGCTGGACAACGGTGCGCTGCAGCAGGGGGATCCGCACCTGGCGGGCACCCGGCACCGGGCGGTGGCCCGGATCTCGGCGGAGACGGCCAAGGAGATCGGCGCGGTGGCGGCCGGGGCCCTGCGGCTGACCGGCCCGGCCGGATCGCTGACCCTGCCGCTGGAGGTCACCGACTCGATCCCGGACCGCACGGTCTGGGTCCCGCTCGGCTCCACTCCGGGCGGTGCCCCGCGCGCGCTCGGCACTACCGTCGGCCACCTGGTCACGATCGCCGCGGCCGAGGCGGAGCCCGAGCCCGAGCCCGCGGTCGAGGTCGAGGTCGATCCCGGCCCGACGACACAGGACGGGGCGGCACAGGACGGGGCGGGACAGGCCCGGGCCACACCCGACCGGTCGGCGCAGGACGAGCAGGAACAGGACGAGTCGGCCCGGGCGCAGGCCCCGGCCGGTTCGACCGTGGACGGGACCGCGGGAGAAGGGGAGGACCGATGACTCCGCAGCCGTACGAGACGCTCCACTTCTTCGGGCAGGACCCGTGGTGGCTGGTGCTGCTGAAGGCGGTGTTCTGCTTCGCCTTCCTGGTCCTGACGGTGCTGATCGCGATCGTCTGGGAGCGCAAGGTGGTGGCCTGGATGCAGCTGCGCATCGGGCCCAACCGGCACGGCCCGTGGGGCATGCTGCAGTCGCTGGCGGACGGCGTGAAGCTGGCGCTGAAGGAAGACCTGGTGGTCAAGGGCTCGGACAAGGTGGTCTACATCCTGGCCCCGATCGTCTGCGCCATCCCCGCGTTCATGGCCTTCGCGGTGATCCCGTTCGGCCCGGCCGGCAACGAGGTGTCGATCTTCGGCACCCGCACGCCGCTCCAGCTGACGGACTTCCCGGTGGCGTTGCTGTACGTCCTGGCGACGGCCGCGGTGGGCATCTACGGCATCGTGCTGGCGGGCTGGTCCTCGGGTTCGACGTACCCGCTGCTGGGCGGGCTGCGCTCGTCCGCGCAGATGATCAGCTACGAGATCGCGATGGGCCTGTCCTTCGCGGCGGTGTTCATCTACTCGGGTTCGATGTCGACCTCGGAGATCGTGGCGCACCAGCAGCCGACCTGGTTCGCGGCGCTGCTGCCGGTGTCGTTCATCGTCTACATCATCGCGATGGTCGGCGAGACCAACCGGGCGCCGTTCGACCTCCCGGAGGCCGAGGGCGAGCTGGTCGGCGGCTTCAACACCGAGTACTCCTCGCTGAAGTTCGCGATGTTCATGCTGGCCGAGTACGTGAACATGGTGACGGTCTCGGCGGTGGCCTCGACCCTCTTCCTGGGCGGCTGGCGGGCCCCGTGGCCGGTGTCGACGTTCTGGGAGGGCGCCAACCACGGCTGGTGGCCGATGCTGTGGATCACGCTGAAGATCCAGTTGCTGCTGTTCTTCTTCATCTGGCTGCGCGGCACGCTGCCCCGGTTCCGCTACGACCAGTTCATGAAGCTGGGCTGGAAGGTGCTGATCCCGGTCTCGCTGGTGTGGCTGGTGCTGATCGCGAGCGTGCGGGCGCTGCGCAACGAGGGCTACGACTTCGGCGAGGTGGTGCTGTACGTGGGCGCGCCGGTCGGCGTGATCCTGCTGCTGGCGCTGCTGCGGGACTTCCTGAGGAAGCAGCCCGAACCCGAGGTCACCCCGCCCAAGGCCGATTTCGACCCGATGGCGGGCGGCTATCCGGTCCCGCCGCTGCCCGGCCAGGTGCTCCCGCCGGTGCCGCGCCGGCGCAGCCGCGCCCCGAAGCAACTCCAGGACGCCCTCAACGGGGCCGACCATTCCGAAGGGAGCTGAACCGAGATGTCCGACCAGTCCGATCGTACGGGTCGCCCCGAACGGGCCGACCGTCCGTCGATCCTCGGCCCGGCCGCCGGCTTCGGCGTGACCTTCAAGGCCATGTTCAAGAAGCGGCTCACCGAGCAGTACCCGGAGCAGAAGAAGCCCACCGCTCCGCGCTTCCACGGCCGCCACCAGCTGAACCGGCACCCGGACGGCCTGGAGAAGTGCGTCGGCTGCGAGCTGTGCGCGTGGGCCTGCCCGGCCGACGCGATCTACGTGGAGGGCGCGGACAACCGGGACGAGGAGCGCTACTCCCCGGGTGAGCGCTACGGCGTGGTGTACCAGATCAACTACGCCCGCTGCATCCTGTGCGGGTTGTGCATCGAGGCCTGCCCGACCCGGGCGCTGACCATGACCAACGAGTACGAGCTGGCCGACTCCTCCCGGCGGGACCTGATCTTCACCAAGGAGCAGCTGCTGGTGGGCCTGTCCGAGGGCATGGTCGACACCCCGCACGCGATCTTCCCGGGCACCGACGAGGGCGCGTACTACCGGGGCGAGATCACCGCGGCGGCGCCGGGCACGGTCCAGCAGGAGCGCACCGACCGGGACCAGGAGGTGCAGCAGTGATCGCGCGGCTGGCGGAAGCGACCGGGACGACCTCGACGGGTGAGGCCGTCCAGTTCTGGGTGCTCGCGGTGATCGCGGTCGGCGGCGCGCTCGGCATGGTGCTGATGCGCAAGGCCGTGCACAGCGCGCTCTGCCTGGCGGCCACCATGCTGGCGCTGGCGGTCTGTTACATGGCCCAGGGCGCGGTGTTCCTGGGCGTGGTGCAGATCGTGGTCTACACCGGCGCGATCATGATGCTGTTCCTGTTCGTGGTGATGCTGGTCGGTGTCACCAGCGAGGATTCGCTGAAGGAGCAGCTGAAGGGCCAGCGGTTCGCCGCGGCGCTGTGCGGGCTGGGCTTCGGCGTGCTGCTGATCGCCGGGATCGCCAACGCGAAGCTGGACCACTTCACCGGGTTGTCCGAGGCGAACGCCGAGGGCAACGTGCCGGGCCTGGCCCGGCTGATCTTCACCCGGTACGTGTGGGCCTTCGAGGTCACCGGCGCGCTGCTGATCACCGCGGCGATCGGTGCGATGGTGCTGACCCACCGGGAGCACGTGAAGGCGCCGAAGACGCAGCGCGAGCTGGCGGCGCAGCGGATCATGGACAACATCCAGCTGCCGCCGCTGCCGGCGCCGGGCGTGTACGCGCGGCACAACGCGGTGGACGTCCCGGCGCTGCTGCCGGACGGCACGATCGCCGAGGACTCGGTGATGGCGACGCTGCGCGAGCGCGGCCAGGTCCGGGACGTCAGTCAGGCGATGCTGCGGCGGATGGCGGAGCTGGAGAACAGCACGGCGGACTGGTTGGGCCGTCCGTCCTCGGAGCGGCCGGCGGCGACGGCTCCGCGCAAGTCGCTGGAGCCGGTGCCGGCGAACGGCGAGCCGGTGCCGGCGAACAACGTGAAGCACCCGGCCGGCGAGGAGGGCGCGGAGTGAACCCGGTCAACTACCTCTACCTGTCGGCCCTGTTGTTCACCATCGGCGCGGCCGGGGTGCTGATCCGGCGCAACGCGATCGTGCTGTTCATGTGCGTGGAGCTGATGCTGAACGCCTCGAACCTCGCCCTGGTGACCTTCTCCCGGCTGCACGGGACCCTGGACGGCCAGATCATCGCGTTCTTCACGATGGTGGTGGCGGCGGCCGAGGTCGTGGTCGGCCTCGCCATCATCGTCTCCATCTTCCGGACCAGGCACTCCGCTTCGGTCGACGACAGCAACCTGATGAAGCTGTAGGCGGAGGACCTTCGGTGAACTCTCTCATTCCGCTGCTGGTGGCGGCTCCACTGGCCGGTGCCGCCCTGCTGCTGCTCGGTGGCCGGGTGCTGGACCGCTACGGCCACTGGCTGGCCACCGCGCTCGCGGCGCTCTCGTTCGGCTTCGGCCTGGCCCTGTTCTCGGACATGCTCGGCCGTGACGCCGAGAACCGGGCGCTCACCGTGCACCTGTTCAGCTGGATCCCGGTGAACGGCTTCCAGGCCGACTTCTCCTTCCTGCTCGACCAGCTGTCGATGACCTTCGTCCTGCTGATCACCGGCGTCGGCACGCTGATCCACCTCTACTCGGTGGGCTACATGGCGCACGACGAGCGCCGGCGCCGCTTCTTCGCGTACCTGAACCTGTTCCTGGCCGCCATGCTGCTGCTGGTGGTCGCGGACAACTACCTGCTGCTGTACTTCGGCTGGGAGGGCGTGGGCCTGGCCTCGTACCTCCTGATCGGCTTCTGGCAGCACAAGCCGAGCGCGGCGACGGCGGCGAAGAAGGCCTTCATCGTCAACCGGGTCGGCGACATCGGCCTGTCCGTCGCGATCATGCTGATGTTCGCGGAGTTCGGCTCCTTCGCCTTCGGCCCCGTCTTCGGCGGTGCGCACGAGGCGAGCGAGGGCAAGCTGACGGCGATCGGCCTGATGCTGCTGCTGGCGGCCTGCGGCAAGTCGGCCCAGGTGCCGCTGCAGTCCTGGCTGGGGGACGCGATGGAGGGCCCGACCCCGGTGTCGGCGCTGATCCACGCGGCCACCATGGTGACCGCGGGCGTCTACCTGATCACCCGTTCCTCGGCGATCTTCGACCTGGCGCCGGACGCGCAGACCGCCGTGGTGGTGGTCGGCGCGGTCACGCTGCTGTTCGGTGCGATCGTCGGTTGCGCCAAGGACGACATCAAGAAGGCGCTGGCCGGCTCGACCATGTCGCAGATCGGCTACATGGTGCTGGCGGCCGGGCTCGGTCCGATCGGCTACGTCTTCGCGATCATGCACCTGGTGACCCACGGCTTCTTCAAGGCCGGGCTGTTCCTCGGCGCCGGGTCGGTCATGCACGGCATGAACGACGAGGTGAACATGCGTCACTACGGCGGCCTGCGCACGTACATGCCGGTCACCTTCGTCACCTTCGGCCTCGGCTACCTGGCGATCATCGGCTTCCCGGGCCTGTCCGGTTTCTTCTCCAAGGACAAGATCATCGAGGCGGCCTTCGCCAAGGGCGGCACCGAGGGCTGGATCCTCGGGCTGTGCACGCTGGTCGGCGCGGCGATCACCGCGTTCTACATGACCCGGGTGATGCTGCTGACCTTCTTCGGCGAGAAGCGCTGGCAGCCGGCCGGTGGCACCGGTGGCACCGGCGGCTCCGCCGCGGGGGAGGGCGACCTGCCGCACCCGCACGAGTCGCCCAGGACCATGACGATCCCGATGGTCCTGCTGGCCTTCGGCTCGGTGTTCGCGGGCGGGCTGTTCGCCTTCAACGACTCCTTCCTGAAGTGGCTGGAGCCGGTCACCGGGTACGAGGAGGGCAACTCCCCGCTCGCCCCGCTGACCGTCACCCTGCTGACCACGGCCTGCATGCTGGCCGGCGTCGGCCTCGCCTACCTGATGTACGGGCGCTCGCCGGTCCCGGTGGTGCCGCCGGTCGGCTCCCCGCTCACCCGGGCCGCCCGCCGGGACCTGCTGCAGGACGACTTCAACCACGCGGTGCTGGTGCGGCCGGGCTCGGCGCTCGCCGCGGCGCTGGTCTTCTTCGACAGCCGCGGCCTGGACGGTGTGGTCAACGGCCTGGCCGCCGCGATCGGCGGGCTCTCCGGCCGGCTGCGGCGGATCCAGAACGGCTACGTCCGCTCCTACGCGCTCTCCATGTTCGGCGGCACGCTGGTGCTGGTCGCCACGACTCTCCTGATGAGGTCCACGTGATGACTCGTCCTGATATCCGTTGGGAGGGCAGGCCATGAGTGAGCGCAGCGAACGAACCGTCAAGCGGTGCGCGCGGACGGACGCCCCTGCCGGGCGCGGCGAGGTGGGCGCATGAGCGTCCTCCTGACCGCCACCTGCGCCGTGCCGGCGGCCGGCGCGGTGCTGACCGCGGCGCTGCCGGCCGGGTCCTCCGAGAGCCGGCGCCGGAACACCAAGGCCGTCGCGCTGGGCGTCTCGGCCGTCACCCTGGTGCTGGCCGCCGTGGTGGCGACCCGGTTCGACCCTCAGGGCGCCCGCTTCCAGCTGAACGAGTCGTACAGCTGGATCCGCTCCTTCGGCATCACCTTCTCGCTCGGCGTGGACGGCATCGGTGCGGTGCTCGCCCTGCTCACCGCCGTCCTCGTGCCGTTGGTGATCCTCGCCTCCTGGCACGACGCCGATCCGGGGCCGGCCGGTCCCGACGGCACCTTCGAGAACAGCAGGAGGACCCAGGGCTTCTTCGCCCTGATCCTGGCGGTGGAGGCGATGGTGGTCGTCTCCTTCTACGCCACCGACGTCTTCGTCTTCTACGTGTTCTTCGAAGCCATGCTGATCCCGATGTACTTCCTGATCGGCGGCTTCGGCGACCGGGCGGGCGGCCCCGAGTCGGCGCGTCAGCGCTCCTACGCGGCTGTGAAGTTCCTGCTCTACAACCTGCTCGGCGGCCTGGTGATGCTGGCGGCCGTGATCGGCCTGTACGTGATCGCGCAGGACCAGGGCTTCGGCACCTTCGACCTGCCGACGCTGACCTCGGCGATCGCCGACGGCCGGCTCCAGCTGACCGGCACCGCCGAGAAGGCGCTGTTCCTGGGCTTCTTCTTCGCCTTCGCGGTGAAGGCCCCGCTGTGGCCGCTGCACACCTGGCTGCCGAACGCGATGGGCGAGTCCACCGCCGGCACCGCGGTGCTGATCACCGCCGTGGTGGACAAGGTCGGCACCTTCGCGATGCTGCGCTTCTGCCTCGGGCTGTTCCCGGACGCCTCGAAGACCTTCGCCCCGGCGATCCTGGTCCTCGCGCTGATCGGGATCGTCTACGGCGCGCTGCTGGCGGTCGGGCAGAAGGACATCAAGCGCCTGGTGGCGTACGCCTCGATCTCGCACTTCGGCTTCATCATCATGGGCATCTTCGCGCTGACCAGCCAGGGCCAGAGCGGCGCCACCCTCTACATGGTCAACCACGGCCTGTCCACGGCGGCGTGGATGCTGGTGGCCGGCTTCCTGATCTCCCGTCGCGGTTCGCGGCTGATCGCCGACTACGGCGGTGTGCAGAAGGTCGCCCCGGTGCTCGCCGGGACGTTCCTGATCGGCAGCCTGGCCACCCTGTCGCTGCCCGGGCTCGCCCCCTTCGTCAGCGAGTTCCTGGTGCTCGTGGGCACCTTCACCCGCTACCCGGCGATCGGCGTCGTGGCCACCTTCGGCATCGTGCTGGCCGCGCTGTACGCCCTGCTGCTGTACCAGCGCACCATGACCGGCCCGGTGAAGGACGGGGTGCGCACGATGCCCGACCTCAAGGCCCGGGAACTCGCCGTGGTCGGCCCGCTGGTGGCGCTGACCATCCTGCTCGGCGTCTACCCCAAGCCGCTCACCGACCTGGTCAACCCCTCGGTGAACGCGACGCTCTCGCAGATCCACCAGACCGACCCGGCGCCGGCCCACCCGGTCGCCGCCACCTCAGGAGGTGAGCAGAAGTGAGCGCCACCGCGATGCTCGCCGCCGCGGGCGGCAACACCCCCAGCATTCCGGCGCCGCACATCGAGTACGGCCAGCTCTCGCCGATGCTCGTGGTGTTCGCCGCCGCCGTGGCCGGCGTCCTGGTGGAGGCCTTCGTGCCCCGCCGGTACCGGCACTGGACCCAGGTGACGCTCGCGCTGGCCGGGCTGGTCGGCGCCTTCGTCGCCGTGGTGGTGCTGGCCGTGCAGAGCCACGGCTTCACCCGGATCGACCTGCTGGCCATGGAGTCGGTCGCGATGGACGGCCCGGCGCTGTTCCTCCAGGGCGTGATCCTGCTGGCCTCCGTGGTCGCGGTGCTCACCTACGCCGAGCGCAGGCTGGAACCGAAGGCCGGTGGCCTGCCCGCCGACGCCTTCGCCGCCCAGGCCGCCGCCACCCCCGGCGGCGAGCAGGAGCGGGCCGCGGTCCGGGCCGGCTTCGCCACCAGCGAGGTCTTCCCGCTCACCATGTTCGCGGTCGGCGGCATGCTGCTGTTCCCCGCCGCCAACGACCTGCTGACCATGTTCGTGGCGCTGGAGGTCTTCTCGCTGCCGCTGTACCTGCTGTGCGCGCTGGCCCGACGCCGCCGGCTGCTCTCCCAGGAGGCCGCGGTCAAGTACTTCCTGCTCGGCGCCTTCGCCTCGGCGTTCTTCCTCTTCGGGACCGCGCTGCTGTACGGCTACGCGGGCAGCGTGAAGCTCGGGGACATCGGGGACGTCATCTCCGGCAAGGCGATGACCACCCCCGCGCAGCTGAGCACCACCCAGAGCGACGCGCTGGTGCTGACCGGCCTGGCGATGCTCGCGGTCGGCCTGCTGTTCAAGGTCGCCGCGGTCCCCTTCCACTCCTGGACCCCGGACGTCTACCAGGGCGCGCCGACCCCGGTGACCGGCTTCATGGCGGCGGCCACCAAGGTCGCGGCGTTCGGGGCCTTCCTGCGGCTGTTCTACGTGGCCTTCCCGGGCCTGCGGCTGGACTGGCGGCCGGTGATGTGGGGCGTGGCGATCCTCACCATGGTGGTGGGCGCGGTGCTCGCGGTGACCCAGCAGGACGTCAAGCGCCTGCTGGCGTACTCCTCGATCGCGCACGCCGGGTTCATCCTGACCGGCGTGATCGCCGTCAACAAGCAGGGCATCTCCTCGGTGCTGTTCTACCTGTTGTCGTACTCCTTCGTGACGCTCGGCGCGTTCGCCGTGGTCACCCTGGTGCGCGACTCCAAGGGCGAGGCGACCCACCTGTCCAGCTGGGCCGGGCTCGGGCGGCGCTCGCCGCTGGTGGCGGCGGTGTTCGCGCTGTTCCTGCTGGCCTTCGCCGGGATTCCGCTGACCTCCGGCTTCACCGGGAAGTTCGCGGTCTTCCAGGCCGCGGCCAGCGGCGGGGCGACCCCGCTGGTGGTCGTCGGTGTGCTGAGCTCGGCGGTGGCCGCGTTCTTCTACATCCGGGTGATCGTGCTGATGTTCTTCTCGGACCCGCAGCCGGGCGGCCCCACGGTGGCGATCCCGAGCGCCTTCACGGCGACCGCGATCGGGGTGGGGGTGCTGGTCACACTGGGTCTCGGGCTGCTCCCGCAGTACTTCCTCGACCTGGCGTCCAAGGCCTCGCTGTTCGTGCGCTGATCCTGGCGTGCACCGCCTCCGACCAGGGCCCCGTCCGGGCCGCGCCCAGTCCGCGCGGCCCGGACGGGTCTTTGTCGGGAGCCGGGGCCGGGGGAGTTCCGAGGGCTCTCCCACCTTTATTTCCAGCCGAATTCGCCCCCACCGCCGTCCGGCCCGCACAGCCGCCCTGACCAGGGCATCAGGCCCGATCATGACAGGATCCGCACGCCCGTGCAGTGATCCACTCACGACCGGATACCCTGCCTGTATGGCCAGCGGCGGCACTCAGGGACCAGGCCGCTAGATCGACCAGGGACAGAGGAGTGGTCTTCGTGACCGTCGTGGAACCCTTCGGGCTCAGCGTGCAGGACCGCGACCTGACCCGGGATGTCCAGGCCGGACTGGACGCGGTGGAGGCGGCGCTCGGCGAGGCCGTCAAGTGCGACGTCCCGTTCATCACCGTCACCGCCAGTCACCTCCTCGAAGCCGGCGGCAAGCGCTTCCGTCCGCTGCTCCTGCTGCTGGCCGCCCAGTTCGGCGACCCGGG
The DNA here is from genome assembly GCF_053612025.1 of Kitasatospora sp. NPDC054768. Lineage (NCBI taxonomy): Bacteria > Bacillati > Actinomycetota > Actinomycetes > Kitasatosporales > Streptomycetaceae > Kitasatospora > Kitasatospora sp. NPDC054768. Next base: position 18,526 of record NZ_JBSHBN010000055.1, on the reverse strand, counting down.
GGCGCCCGGCGTGGTGCCCGCCGCCGTGGTGGTCGAGCTGACCCACCTGGCCACGCTGTACCACGACGACGTGATGGACGAGGCGCCGGTGCGCCGGGGTGCCCCGAGCGCCAACTCCCGCTGGGACAACTCGGTCGCGATCCTCACCGGCGACTTCCTGTTCTCCCGCGCCTCCCAGGTGCTCGCCGATCTCGGCCCGGAGGCCGTGCGGATGCAGGCCGAGGCCTTCGAGCGGCTGGTGACCGGGCAGATCCTGGAGACCCGCGGCCCCGGTCAGGACATGGACCCGCTGCTGCACTACCTGGACGTCCTGGAGGGCAAGACCGGCTCGCTGATCGCCGTCTCCTGCCGGATAGGAGCGCTGATGGCCGGTGCCGAGCGCGAGCTGGTGGACACCCTCGGCGAGTTCGGCGAGCGGATCGGCATCGCCTTCCAGCTGGCCGACGACGTGCTCGACATCGCCAGTGACGGCCACGAGTCCGGCAAGACCCCCGGGACCGACCTGCGCGAGGGCGTGCCGACCCTGCCGACCCTGCTGCTGCAGCAGATGCCCGTCGACCCGGCCGACCCGGCCGACGCCCGGCTGCGCGAACTGCTCGACCAGGACCTCTCCGACGACGACCTGCACGCCGAGGCGCTGCGCCTGCTGCGCGCCCACCCGGCGCTGGAGCGCGCCCGCGCCGAGACCCTGCGCCGGGCCGAGGAGGCCAGGGCGCTGCTGGCCCCGCTGCCGGACTGCGCCGCCAAGGCCGCCCTGGAGGGGCTCTGCGACGCGGTGGCGATCCGCACCATGTGAGCCCCCGGGCTCGTCCGGGCCGGGCCGCGGTGCGGCCGGGCCCGGCCCCCCACCGCACTGACTCCGGGATGGGGGAGACTGACTCCCGTCAGCACACGCCTGCCGGGAAGGTCGTTATGCGTCGCGTCGTCATCGCCGAGGACTCCGTACTTCTGAGGGAGGGACTGACCCGGCTGCTCACCGATCGCGGCATGGAGGTCGTCGCCGGGGTCGGGGACGGCGAAGCCCTGGTGAAGACCATCCACGACCTGGCGGCGGCCGACGCCCTGCCGGACGTCGTGGTCTCCGACGTGCGGATGCCGCCGAGCCACACCGACGAGGGGCTGCGGGCCTGCGTGGAGCTGCGCGGCCGTTACCCGCAGCTGGGTGTGCTGGTGCTGTCGCAGTTCGTGGAGGAGCGCTACGCCTCCGAGCTGCTGGCCGGTTCCACCCGGGGCGTCGGCTACCTGCTCAAGGACCGGGTCGCCGAGGTGCGCGAGTTCGCCGACGCGGTGGTCCGGGTCGCCGATGGCGGCACGGCGCTGGACCCGGAGGTGGTGCAGCAGCTCCTCAGCCGCAGCCGCAAGGGCGACGTTCTGGCCAATCTCACGCCGCGCGAGCGCGAGGTGCTCGGGCTGATGGCGGAGGGCCGCACCAACGCGGCGGTGGCCAGGCAGCTGGTGGTCTCCGACGGCGCGGTGGAGAAGCACGTCAGCAACATCTTCCTCAAGCTGGGGCTGGCTCAGAGCTCGGAGGACCACCGCCGGGTGCTGGCGGTGCTCACCTACCTCAACTCCTGACGCCCCGGCTCCGTCGCCCGGGCTCCCCGGGGGCGCGCCCCCGGGGAGCGCATCTCGGCCATGCGCCTCCGAGGTGCTCGCGTCCGCCCGCCCGAGCCGGAATGATCTCCGGCGGGCGGGCGTTGTTGCTCACGTGCGGTATGGCCGCGGGCCGGTGAAATTGCTGCCGTGGTTCCGGCCGCCGTCGTGTCGGCCCGCATAGGATGCGAGAGGTGCACCAGGCGGACGGGGCACGGGGCCGCGCCCGCGGTGGTGTGCCCACGAGGAGGTCCGCGGCAGTGACCAGTCAGGTCGATCAGTCAGAGGCAGTGGACGGCCCGGACGGCGACGAGGCCCGCGCCGGGAACGGTGACGCGCGCTCGGGTGCGGCCGCTCCCGCCGGACCGCCGGCCCCGGGCGGCCCTCCGGTGAAGCCGGGCAAGCCCATCCGCAGACTCGATCGGGTGATCATTCGCTTCGCCGGCGACTCCGGTGACGGCATGCAGCTGACCGGTGACCGGTTCACCTCGGAGACGGCGTCCTTCGGCAACGACCTGTCCACGCTGCCGAACTTCCCGGCCGAGATCCGGGCGCCCGCCGGCACCCTGCCGGGCGTCTCCTCCTTCCAACTGCACTTCGCGGACCACGACATCCTGACCCCGGGCGACGCCCCGAACGTGCTGGTCGCGATGAACCCGGCCGCGCTGAAGGCGAACCTGCCGGACCTGCCGCGCGGCGCCGAGATCATCGTCAACACCGACGAGTTCACCAAGCGCGCGCTGGCCAAGGTCGGTTACCCGGCGGACCCGCTGACCGACGGTTCGCTGGACGGCTTCCACCTGCACAAGGTGCCGCTGACCGCGCTGACCCTGGAGGCGCTCAAGGACAGCGGCCTGGCCCGCAAGGACGCGGAGCGGGCGAAGAACATGTTCGCCCTGGGCCTGCTGTCCTGGATGTACCACCGGCCCACGCACGGGACGGAGTCGTTCCTGCGCACCAAGTTCGCCAAGAAGCCGCAGATCGCCGAGGCGAACATCAGCGCCTTCCGGGCGGGCTGGAACTTCGGCGAGACCACGGAGTCCTTCGCGGTCTCCTACGAGGTGCCGCCGGCCAGGCTCCCGGCCGGGCGCTACCGCAACATCTCCGGCAACCTCGCGCTGTCCTACGGGCTGATCGCCGCCGCGAAGCGCTCCGGCCTGCCGCTGTACCTGGGGTCGTACCCGATCACCCCGGCCTCGGACGTGCTGCACGAGCTGAGCCGGCACAAGAACTTCGGGGTGCGCACCTTCCAGGCGGAGGACGAGATCGCCGGCGTCGGCGCCGCGCTCGGGGCCGCCTTCGGCGGGGCGCTCGGGGTGACCACCACCTCCGGGCCGGGGGTCGCGCTGAAGTCGGAGGCGATCGGCCTGGCCGTCTCGCTCGAACTGCCGCTGCTGATCGTGGACATCCAGCGCGGCGGCCCGTCCACCGGCCTGCCGACCAAGACCGAGCAGGCGGACCTGCTGCAGGCGATGTTCGGCCGCAACGGCGAGGCGCCGGTGCCGATCGTCGCCCCGGCCACGCCCGCGGAGTGCTTCGACGCGGCGCTGGAGGCGGCCCGGATCGCGGTCACCTACCGCACCCCGGTGTTCCTGCTCTCGGACGGCTACCTGGCCAACGGCTCGGAGCCCTGGCGGATCCCCGCCGTCGACGAACTGCCGGAGATCGACCCGCAGTTCGCCACCGGCCCGAACCGCGAGGACGGCGCCTTCTGGCCGTACCTGCGCGATCCGCGGACGCTGGCCAGGCCCTGGGCGGTGCCCGGCACGCCCGGCCTGGAGCACCGGATCGGCGGCATCGAGAAGCAGGACGGCACCGGCAACATCTCCTACGACCCGGCCAACCACGACTTCATGGTCCGCACCCGGCAGGCCAAGATCGACGGCATCACGGTGAAGCCGGTCGAGGTGGACGACCCGACCGGCGACGCCCGGGTGCTGGTGATCGGCTGGGGTTCGACCTACGGGCCGATCACCGCCGCGGTGCGCCGGGTGCGCGCGGACGGCGGCGAGGTCGCCCAGACGCACCTGCGCAACCTCAACCCGTTCCCGGCCAACCTGGGCTCGGTGCTGCGGAGTTACGAGAAGATCATCGTGCCCGAGATGAACCTGGGGCAGCTGGCCCTGCTGCTGCGGGCGAAGTACCTGGTGGACGCCGAGTCCTACAACCAGGTGCGCGGGCTGCCGTTCAAGGCCGCCCAGTTGGCGGACGTGCTGTGGGCCGCGATCGGCACCCTGGACGAGGAGGACCACCGATGAGCGAGCACGCCTTCCCGTCCCTGAAGCTGGTGCCCAAGGCCGAAGGGCCGCAGAGCGCCCGGGACTTCAAGACCGACCAGGAGGTGCGCTGGTGCCCCGGCTGCGGGGACTACGCGATCCTGGCGGCGGTGCAGTCCTTCATGCCGGAGCTGGGCATCAAGCGCGAGAACACGGTGTTCGTCTCGGGCATCGGCTGCTCCTCGCGCTTCCCGTACTACATGAACACCTACGGGGTGCACTCGATCCACGGCCGGGCGCCGGCGATCGCGACCGGGCTGGCCACCGCGCGCCAGGACCTGAGCGTCTGGGTGGTGACGGGCGACGGCGACGCGCTGTCGATCGGCGGCAACCACCTGATCCACGCCCTGCGACGGAACGTCAATCTGAAGATCCTGCTGTTCAACAACCGTATCTACGGCCTCACCAAGGGCCAGTACTCGCCGACCAGCGAGGTCGGCAAGATCACCAAATCCACCCCGATGGGCTCGCTGGACGCGCCGTTCAACCCGCTGTCGCTGGCGATCGGCGCCGAGGCCACCTTCGTCGCGCGCACCATCGACTCGGACCGCCAGCACCTCCAGTCGGTGCTGCGGGCGGCCGCCGAGCACCGGGGCACGGCGCTGGTGGAGATCTACCAGAACTGCAACATCTTCAACGACGGCGCCTTCGAGGTGCTGAAGGACCCCGGCAGCCGGGACGAGGCGCTGATCCGGCTGGAGCACGGGCGGCCCGTCCGCTTCGGCGCGGACCTGGCGAACGGCGTCTTCCGGGGGCCGGACGGCGAGCTGTTCACCGCCCCGGTCACGGCGGAGAACGAGGCGGACGTCCTGGTCCACGACGCGCACGCGGCCGGCCCCGCCGCCGCCTTCGCGCTCTCCCGGATCGCCGACGCGGACACCCTGCACCACACCCCGATCGGCGTGCTGCGCAGCGTCGAACGGCCGGTCTACGACGAGCTGATGGCGGACCAGCTGGCCACCGCCGCCACCCAGCGTGGCGAGGGCGACCTGACCGCGCTGCTCGCCGGCAACGACACCTGGACGGTGGACTGACCGCCCCGCCGTCCGGTCCGAGCGAGCGGCGCCCCCTGTCCCGGCCGGGACAGGGGGCGCCGTCGTCATTTCCTGCGGCTCGTCATTTCCTGCCGCTCGTCGTGGCCTACTGCTCGGCCCACTCGACCAGCTCGACCACCACGCCGTTCGGGTCGCTGACCTGGAAGAGCTTCTCGCCCCAGGGCTCCTCGCGCAGCGGGAGGGTGATCGTGACGCCCTCGGCGCGCAGCCGCCGTTCCTCGGCGGCGATGTCCTGGACGACGAACGCCAGGATCACGCCGTCCGCGATGCGGTGGCGCTGCTCCTCCGGCAGGACTTCGAGGCCGCGCCGCAGGTAGACGACGTTGACCCCGCCGCCCGGGTGTCCGAGCGAGACGAAGCCGTCGGCCGACATCTCCTCGGTGTAGCCGAAATGCCGCTGGAGGAAGGCGGCGGAAGTGGTGACGTCCTCGACGGTCAGGGAGACGGCGGTCCTGGTGATCTGCAAGGCGGAGAACCCTTTCGTCGGCGTTCGGGCGTTATCCCGTACGCAGTACACTATACATAGTACGGAGAATTGCGCCAGGGGCTTCCGCGAGGACCCCTCCGGGCCGGAACGGCCGAGGGAGGCTCCCCGGGCGGGGAGCCTCCCTCGGACGGCCGATGCGGAGCGGGTCAGTAGACGCAGGGGATGCCGCCGTCGGCCTGGGCGTCGACGGCGGGGCCCTGCATGGGCAGATTGGCGGCCGGGTCGGCCGGGGCGCCGCCCGCGGAGGTGGTGGGTTCGTCGGCGGCGACGCCGGTGAAGGTGGTGCCGAGGGTGACGACGACGTGGTCGGCGGCGGCGCTCGCGGACTCGGCGGCCGTCACGCCGTAGCGGGCCGCGATCTGCTCGGCGGCCTCCCTGGCGCCCTTGCCGTAGACGACCGTGGTGGTCTTCGGCCGGGTGCCGGCCGACCCGGTGCGGCCCTCCTTGAAGCCCAGGCCCGCCAGGGCCTTGGCCTCGGCGGCGGAGGTCACGCCCGCGGCGGAGGAGGCGTTGAAGACGTCGACCGTGACGGGCCTGGCGGAGGTCGCGGTCGGCGTCGGGGCCGCGGTCGGCTGGGCCGCTGCGGGGGCCGCCCCCGCGGCCGGGTCGGCCGGGGCCGGCGCCGCGGCGGCGTCGGCGTAGCCGAAGAGCTGCTTGACCACCTTCTGGACCTTCGCCGGGGTCACCAGGTTGACGTCCTGGCCGTTCCTGGTGCCGAACCCGTCGAAGGTCAGGGTGTTGAACTCGACGTTGCCGCCGGTGAGGTTGGGGGCCTGCTGGGCGAAGTCGAGCACGTTCCACTCGTTGTCGATCACCAGGTCCTTCTGCATGACGCCCATCAGCTCCTGCATCTTGCCGAGGTCGCCGATGACGCCCTTCTGCTTGAGGTTGTGCACGACCGAGGAGATGAAGGCCTGCTGGCGGTGGGTGCGGGCGAAGTCGCCGGAGTTGCCGTCCGGGCCGTCGAGGTTGTGGCGCTGGCGGACGAAGGAGAGCGCCTGCGAGGCGTTGAGCTTGTTGACGCCCTTGTGGAAGTCGGCACCCGAGCCCTGGCCCTCCATGGCCGGGTCCCTGGTGTCGTGGGTGAGGCAGACCTCGATCGGCTGGAGGGCCTTGGCGATGTCGTAGAAGCCCATCAGGTTGACCTCGGCGATGTGGTCGATGGGCTGGTCGAGGAACTTCTGCACGGTGCGGATGGTGGCCGCGCGGCCGATGTCCCGGCCGGCCTTCTCCAGGTCGGCGCCTTTGAGGCCCTTGGCGCGCAGGCCCGCGTCGGCCTTGTCCTTGGCCGCGCCGTAGGCCTCCTTGATCTTGGCCATGCCCAGCTGGGAGCCGTCGGCGCCGTAGGTCATCACATAGTCGTCGCGGGGTATCGAGACGGCCTGCACCTTGCCGCCGTTCGCCGGGATGTGCAGCAGGATCAGGGAGTTGGTGTTGTAGCCGCCGATGTCGGAGCTGTGGCCGGCGTGCAGTTCGTCCTGGACGAACTCGGGCGGCAGGTCCGTGCCGTCCATGTTCTTGCGGCTGTCCAGGCCGATCAGCAGCAGGTTGACCGAGTTGTCGAGGTGCTTGGGCGCGTCCTTCTTGGTCTCGGCGATGACGCCGGAGGTGGTCATCCCGTCGGTGAGCTGCTTGTACTCGTACCAGACCACCCCGCTGGCGGCGAACACCGCGAACCCCACGGTGCAGGCCACCACCCGGCCCGCGATCAGCACGGGGGAGGAGCGGCGGGCCGCGGCGCGTCCGTCGGTTCCGGCGTTGTCAGCCATGCTGCCTCCTCCTCGCCCGGACCAGCCGGAACGCGATCACGACGACGGCCGCGACCGCGGCCTCGGCCATCACGGGAAAGCCGTGCACCACCCACGTGGCGGCGCCGGTGGCCAGGGCCTTGCCCTGGTACCGGTCGCGGTGGGCGGCCAGCTCGACGGCGGCCGTCACCCCCAGGACGACCAGCGGCGAGGCGGCGAGCACCCACCACCAGCCGTGGCGGCCGCTCAGCGCCGCCGCCAGGCCGGTGCCGAGCACCGCGGCCACCGCGAAGGCCAGGCCCATCCCGGGGCCGGAGAGTTCGTCGACCGCGGCGCCGGCCAGCGGCAGTCCGATCGCGAGTGCCACCGGCAGCGCGGGACCGCCGGGCAGGGGGCGTATGTGTCCGGCGGGTCCGTCCGCCGCCCGTCGGCGCGCCCGCTTGTCGGCCGACCGTCCTCGTTGCCCCGCCACGCCCTCACCCCGGTGTTCCCGTGCTCCGCGCGCCACGGTGGCGCCTGCGCCGCGTGCCGACCGTCCGGTCCGTCCGGTCCGTCCGGTCCCGGGCCGGTCCTCGTCCGGACCGTGGGCCCGTCGTCCGTCGTTCCGGAACTCTGTTCGTGGCGCTGCCAGTTCCGGACGCCGGTTTCCGGCCGGCCGGTTCCCGCCCGGCCGCCCGAGATCGGGGGAGGCGCTTCCGTATCACCTCTACACGGGTGTAGAAGTCGTACGCAGCATAGAGCACACGTGTTCGGCGGCACGTCCGGGTTCGCCGTGACCCGGATAAACTACACCGGGTAGTTTCTGAGCGGCCGGCCGATGCGCCGGCGGAAGAGGAGAGGGCCGTGGCGACGACGGGCGGAGCGGGTCGGCCGGAGAAGCGCAAGGCGATCACGCAGGCCGCGACGGCGGTGTTCGGGCGCGAGGGGTACGTCCGGGCCAGCATGGACGCGATCGCGGCCGAGGCCGGGGTGTCCAAGCGGACGGTCTACAACCACTTCGCCGACAAGGAGACCCTCTTCCTGTCGGTGGCCCTGCAGAACTCGGCGGAACTGACGGAACGCATCCGGGAGTTGATGGCGAAGTACCTCGACCGGGTGGTGGAGCTGCGCCAGGACCTGATCGACTTCGCCGTCCAGCGGGCCCGCGCCGTCCTGTCCGCCGGGGAACACGGGGCGCTCGGCCGGGCGATCCGGGCCGAAGTGGCCAACATCCCGGCGGACGTCCTGGAGGCCTGGCTGGAGGCCGGGCCGATCGCCTCCCAGCGCGACCTCGCGCAGCACTTCGCCGCGCTCGCCGAGCGCGGGCTCCTCACGGTCGAGGACGCCGCGCTGGCCGCCGAGCAGTTCACGCTGCTGACCTTCCACGGCATCGCCGAGCGCTCCTTCTGGGGCGCCCTCCCGGTGGCGGACGAGGAGGTCGAGCGGATCGCGGCGGCAGGTGTGGACGCCTTCCTGCGGATCCACGGCGCGTCGTCGGCGGCGTCGTCGCCGACGGCACGGGGCTGACGGCACGGGCTGGGCAGGTCCGGGCATCACTTCCAGTTGAGGCCCTTGCCGAGGGTGTACGGCTCGCCCCAGTACTCCGCGCCCGCGACCTTGGAGGCCTCCGGGGACATCGCCACCGCACAGGACGTGGCGGACTGGCCGTTGGTGAAGCCCTTGGGCAGCGACTCGCTCTTGCACTTGGGGAAGGAGCCGATGACCATCAGCTCCTGCGCCTCGGTGCCGTCCGCCAGCAGGCCCTTCATGTGGTTGACGCTGGTGTAGGACAGGTCGGTGCTGCCGGCGTTGGTGACCTTGTAGTGGATGTAGTACGGCACCAGCCCCTTGGCCTTGTCGCCCAGGTTGAGCGAGGTGAGGTCGGCCGGGTCGCCCTTCTCGATCGAGGTGACCGCGAGCGCGATGGTGCCCTTGGTGCTGCCCGAGCTGAACGGGATGGTGGCGGCGTCGCCGAGCTTCAGGGTGGTCCCGGCCGCCGGGGCGCTGCCGGCCGGCGCGGGCGCGGCGGCCGTACCGGAGGCGCCGCCGCCCGCCGGGGCGGAGGCCGAACCGGAGGCGGCCGGGGCGGTGGCCGCGGCGGTCGGCGAGGCGGCCTGGGTGGCGGGCGCGCCGGTCGCCGGCGGGGTCGTCGCGGTGTCGGATGACGAGGCGTCGTCGTTGCAGGCGGTCAGGGTGAGCGCGCCGACAGCTGCCAGCGAGGCCAGGGCCAGGGCGTGGCGACTGCTGCGGATGGGCTTCACGTGTGGATCCCCCGTGGTTGCGGACCCCCGGTGCCGGCGGTCCTCCTGAGGGACGTTCATAGCGCAGCGCGAACGATCGGGACCATGGGTTCGGCGCCGCTTTGACACGCTCGTGACGAGTTCCTGGCGCGGCTGTGACAAGGGATATCGACTCGTGATCCGCCGCACCGGCCCCGGGCCGTGCCCTAGTAGTGCTTTGTTAGGTGGCGCCGAGCACCAGCTCGTTGTACGTGGCGACGGTGGTGAAGCCGAGCCGCTCGTACAGTCGGATCGCCGGGGCGTTGTCGGTGCGGACGTTCAGGCCCAGGTGGTCGGTGCTCGCGGCCAGCCGGCGGCAGAGCGCGGTGACGCAGGCCCGGGCGAGGCCGCGGCCGCGGGCGTCGGGGTGGGTGGTGACGTTGCCGAGCACGGCGACCCGCTGGGCGGGCGAGTGGACGTGCACTCCGGCGACGGCCAGCAGCCGGCCGTTCTCGCGGACGCCGACGTAGCCGCCGCCGGCCAGCATCCGGGGGTCGAACCAGGAGTCGGGGTAGGACTCGGCGAGCAGGGCTCGGACGCCGTCGACGTCGGCGAGGCCCAACGGCCGGGTCTCGTGCGTGTCCTCGGCCGGGGGCTCCGCCGTGAGGAGCATCCGCAGCAGCGGCGTCCGGTGTTCGACCGCGTAGTCGGGTGCGAGCGCCCGCTCGGCGCCGTCCGGCAGCCCGGCCGTGAACCGGCGGGGGAGGAAGGGGCGGAGGTCGCGCAGCAGCGCCTCCAGCGGGGGGAGGCCGGCGGGCCGGGCGAAGGCGAGCAGGACGGGGGTGTCGCCGCCGCTGTAGAGCAGTGCGACCGGTCCGTGCCCGGCGTCGGGAGCGGCGGTGTACCAGGTGGTGTTGGGCCAGAGGGTGTCGTCCAGGTCGCCGAGCTCGAAGAGGTGCAGCGCCGGATCGGTGTGGAAGCGGGCGGCGAGCGCGGCGCGGTCGTGCAGGCTGATGAGGGGCACGCGGACGAGGATAGGCCCGGTCCGCTCGACGTCGAGGAGCGGACCGGGCCCGGTGGTTCGTCAGCCCAGCAGCCAGCGCTGGGCCGGGTCACCGGTGTTGCAGGAGGCCACCCCGGTGGCCTGGCCGCCGCCGTTGGAGGTGAGGCACTGCCCGGTGGCCGCGCTGCGGATCAGGTACCAGCCGCGGTCGTTGTCCGTCAGCAGCCACTTCTGGTTGGCCGGCATCCAGTCGCCGGTCGGCCGGTTGAGGCCGTCCAGCCCGCCGGGGGTGTCCCAGAGGTGGACCGCGCCCGAGCCGGTGTCGAGGTCGATGACCTTGCCCTGTCCGTGCGAGATCGCCGTGGTGCCGTCGCAGTACTTCCAGAACGACCAGGTCTGCGCGGGCGACTGGTTGGCCGGATAGATGATGATCGGCTGACCGTTGACCTCGACGTTGTGGTACAGGTCGAGCGCGCCGGCCCCGGAGCCGTTGTTCACGGCCGTCATGCCTCCCACGGACGGCGACAGGTCGCAGGCGCCGGCCTGCGCCGCCTGTGCGGCGGGCGCGCCCGCCACGACCGCCCCCGCGACGGCCGCGACGGTCCCGACCGAGGCGAGGAGCCTGCGGGTACGGGTGATGGTGCTCATCGGGTTTCTCCTTCTGGTGAGGTGGGTGTGCCGTGTGCCCGGCGTCAGCCGCGCGGGACCGCGAGCGCGGCCCACTGCTTGGGGCCGGGGACGCCGTCGGCGTCCGCGCCCGAGTCGCCGAGCTTGTGCTGCCAGTTGCGGAAGGACTCGCGGTCGGCGCCGGACCACTCGGGCCCGGGGCCCTCGGCGTAGGCGGAGCAGCCCTCGGCGACGAGGCGCTCTCCCATCCGGGTGATGACGTCGCTGTTCTGGCCGTCGTGGAAGAAGTCGGCGCCGGGGAAGGGCTCGTAGCCGTCGCCGCCGTCGCCGCCGGCCGCCGGGGCGGTCCCGGACGGGGCGCCGCCGGCGGGGCTGTCGTCGGCGGACGCCTCCTGCCCGAAGTAGAGCGCCCCGGAGCGGTCCTTCCACTGCGGATCGGCGAGGACGACGCCCTCGGCGAAGTCCGGGATGCCGTAGCCGTGGACCCAGTCCGAGTGGCGCTCACGGGTCTTGAGGTAGACGCCGTCGCCCTCGGAGCTTCCCCCGTCGTTGGTGTTGCCCTCGACGGTGGTGATGGTGGAGCTGGTGTAGGCGACGCAGATGCCGGTGTGGCTGCCGCCGCCGGGCCCGAAGAAGACCTGGCCGCCGATGACCGGGTACTCGGTGAAGCGGTCGCGCTCCTTGAACCAGGCGACGCCCTCCGCGCAGGAGGCGCTCACCGGGAAGAGCCCGCCGTTGCCGGACTGCTCGGCGCACCAGGCGACGAAGGTGGCGCACCAGGCCTCGCCCTGGGACCACTCCAGGCCGGCGACGGCGGGGGAGAACTTCTGGATGTTGTTCCAGTGCCCGCCGCTGCGGCCCTCGTGGTAGCCGACCTCGTCTCGGGCGATGCGGATCAGGTCCGCCGCGTTCGAGGACATGGGTATGGACTCCTTGTTGCTGGAAGGGTGCCGGTCGGGGTCTCAGGCCTTGCCGAAGGTCTGCACGTAGCGGCCCCAGTTGCCGCGCTGGCGGGGCGCGTAGCCGATGCCGATGAAGTTGTAGTCGGGGTTGAGGATGTTCACCCGGTGGCCCGGGCTGTTCATCCACATCTGCATCGCCTCCGGCACGCTGTTGCTCGGGGTGACGTTCTCGGCGGAGGCCCGCGAGGAGAAGCCGGCGGCCGCGATGCGGTCCCAGGGGGTGCTGCCGTCGGTGCCGTTGTGCTGGGTGAGGTCGTGCGAGGCCATGTCGTTGGCGTGGCGCTGGGCGGCCGCGCTGAGGCGGTCGTCCAGGCGCACCGGCGGGGCGCCGACCCGGCCGCGCTCGGCGTTGACGGAGTTCAGCATCTCGGTGCGGAAGTCACCGCCACCGGGCTGCGGCTGGGGCTGGGGCTGCGGCTGGGGCTGCTGCTGGCCGCCGCTGCCGGCGCCCCCGGCCGGGACGAGCTGCCAGCGCTGCGCCGGGTTGCCGTCGTCCTGCTTGGCCAGGGTGAGGGGCGAGCCGGGGGCGGCGGCGGTGAGGAAGAGCATGCCGTCGTTGGTGCGGGTGGTGCGGATGCGCACCCAGTCGTTGTCGAGGGGCTCGAAGCACCAGTGCTGGTTGGGCTGGTTGTGCTCGTTGTAGAGCCAGGTCTGGCCGATGGAGTAGTTGAAGTCCATGACCATGGCCTGGCCGCCTGCGTGCCGCCCGGTGGTCAGCAGGGTCTCCAGGAGGAAGCTGCCGTTCTCCTTGGCCCAGAAGGTCCAGCCCTGGGCGGTGGTGCCGTTGGGGCCCCAGGACTGGATGGCGGTGCCGGCGGTGGTCTGGCTGGAGCGGAGGTCGGCGACGGTTCCGTTGGCGGACTTGAGCGTCCAGTTCTGACCGTGCTGGGGGAGCGTGGGCATGGTTGCGCCTCTCGTCTGTGGTGTCGCCCCGGGCCGCAACCGCTGCGGCCCGGGGCCTGACGAGAGAGACGTTCCGGCACCGCGGTAGACGGTCGGTCAACGCGCGTAGTGCACCTTCGCGTTGATGCCGTGTCTACCGCTCCAGCAGCCCCCTGACCTGCTCGGATTCCTCCTTGAGCCCCAGCCGCTCGTACACCTCCAGGGCGTCCGTCAGACAGGCCCGGGCCTGGCGCGGGCGGCCGAGGCCGGTGAGCGCGGTGCCGAGGGTGCGCAGCAGGGCGGCCTCCAGGGCGGCGCTGGTGCGGCGGGCGAGCGGGAGGACGGCCTCGGCGGCGTCGACGGCGAGCAGCCAGCGGCCGGCCTCGGCGTGGATGCGGGCGGCGAGGTCCCCGGACGCGGCGGCGAAGACGGTGACCTGGAGGGCGGCGAACTCCTCGCGGGCGCCGACGGCGTGGGCGAGCGCCGCCTCCGGGTCGCCGCACAGCCGCAGCACCCGGGCGAGGTAGTAGCGGCCGGTCGCGGCGGAGACCGGGCCGGAGTCGCTCATCAGGCGGGCGCAGCGTTCGGCGGCGTCCCGGGCCTCGGCGAGGCGTCCGGTCTGGGCCGCGCTGAAGGCGAACTCGCCGAGCGCGCTGCCCTCGGAGCGTCCGGCGTCCAGGCGGTGGAACAGCCCCGCGGCGCGGCCGGCGTGCTCGGCGGCCTCGGCGTAGCGGCCGTGGACGCGGGCGTTGCCGCCGAGGGTGAGCAGGGCCTTGGCGAGGACCCGCTCGGTGCCGGTGGCGGTGCAGATGTCGACGACCCGGCGGATCTCCTCCGCGGACTCGGCGTAGCGGTTGACGTGCCAGAGCATGGAGCCGCGCACGTACCGGGCGAGGGCGTGCGGGCCGTGGTCGCCGCGGGCCTCGGCTTCACCGGCGAGGCGTTCGGCGAGGTCGGCGATGACGGTGGTCTGGGTGCGTTCGGCGAGCACCGAGCTCATCCGGTCGGCGAGTTCGGCGGCGCGGTCGAGCGGCACGGCCGGGTCGGCGCAGCTCAGGGCGATGACGGCGGCGTGCACCTCGGCCTGCTCGCGCATCCAGCGCACGGCTTGCGCGCCGTCGGCGACCGGTCGGCCGGGGTGGGACACGGCCGCGTCGAGCAGGCTGAGCTCGACCGGGTCGGGCCTGCGGGCGGCCAGGTCGGCGTTGCGGGCGCTGGCGAGGCAGAAGTCGAGCAGCCGGTCGGTGGCGGCGGTGCTCTCGGTGGCACCGTCCTCCTCGGCGAGCCGACCGCGGGCGTAGGCACGGACGAGGTCGTGGAACCCGTAGCGGCCGAAGCGCGGGGAGTGCAGGAGGTTGAGGTCGACGAGGGTTTCGAGCAGCTCTCCGGTCTCGGCCTCGGTGCGGTCGAGCAGGGCGGCGGCGCAGGGCAGCGGGACGTCGGGGGCGTCGGGCAGGGAGAGCAGCCGGAAGGCGCGGGCGAGTTCGGCGTCGAGGCGGCGGTAGGAGAGCGCGAAGCTGGCTTCGACGGTCCGTTCGCCGTCGCTGAGTTCGACCAGCCGGTGCTCGCGGCGAAGCCCTTCGGTGAGCGCGGCCAGGGTGAGCGAGGGGTCGGCGGCGAGCCGGGAGGCGACGATGCGGACGGCGAGCGGCAGCAGCCCGCACGCCCGGACGACCTGCTCGGCGGCCCCGGGCTCGGCGGCGACGCGTTCGGCGCCGACGATCAGGGTGAACAGCTCCAGCGCCTGCTCGGGCGGCAGGGTGTCCAGGCGCAGCTGGTGGGCCCCGGCGAGGCCGGTCAGCCGGTGGCGGCTGGTGACGAGGACCGCGCACCCGGGTGAGCCGGGCAGCAGCGGTTCGACGTGGCCGGTGGTGGCGGCGTTGTCGAGGACGACCAGGACGCGCCGCCCGGACAGGGCCGAGCGGTAGAGCGCGCTGCGTTCGCCGGTGTCCGGAGGGATCTCGCCCGGGTCGACGCCGAGGTCCCGCAGGAAGCCGGCGAGCACCGTGCCGGGGTCGGGCGGGGTGCGGTCGGCGCCGCGCAGGTCGGCGAAGAGCTGTCCGTCGGGGAAGCGGTCGCGGACCCGGCGGGCCACGTGCACGGCGAGGGTGGTCTTGCCGACGCCGCCCATGCCGTCCAGGGCGGAGACCACGACGGCCCGGCCGCCGGCGCCGGCGAGGCGGTCGGCGAGGGTCTCGGCCTCCTCGGTGCGGCCGGTGAAGTCGGGCAGGCCGGACGGGAGCTGGTCGGGCGCCTGCCAGCTGTCGGTTTCGGTGGCGGCCGGTTCGGTCGGGCCGGTGGTGGCGTTCGCGGGCAGCAGGGAGGCGTCCTCGCGCAGGATGCGCAGCTGGAGTCCGGCCGGTCCGTCCTCGCCCGGCGGGAGCCAGGCGCGGGCGTCCTCGTACACGGCGAGCGCCTCGGCCTTGCGCCCGGCCTGGTAGAGGGCGCGCATCAGGACGACGGTGAGCCGGGGGCGGCCGGGGTGCTCCAGGGCGAGGGCGGCCGTCGCGGCGGTGAGGTCGGTGCGGTCGCCGAGGTCGGCGTCCAGCTCCAGTTCCGTCTCCTTGGCCGAGACCCGCTGTTCGGTCAGGCGGGCGCGGACGGCCTCGGCGTGCGGCCCGGGCAGTCCGGCCAGTGGCTCGCCGACCCACATCCGGTGGGCGCGGCGCAGCACCTCCCGGACCTCCTGCGGCGGCGCGTCCGCGTCGCGCAGCCGTCGGGCCTCGGCCAGCAGGGCGTCCCACTCGGCCGAGTCCAGCTCGGCCCCGGCCGCCCTGAACGCGTAGCCGTCGCCGACCCGGACCAGCGGCATCCGCTCCGGGTCGTCCCCGGCGTACGGCCGGAACGCGGCGCGCAGCCGGGAGACGGCGAGCTGGACGGCCTTGCGCGGGTCGGCCGGTGCGGCCCCGCCCCACACCCCCTCGACCAGCACCGGGACGGCCACCGTCCGCCCGGCCGCGCCCAGCAGGACGGCGAGCACGGCCCGCTGCTGCGGCCTGCCCAGTTCCAGTTCCTGCTCCCCGTACCAGGCCCGCAGCGGTCCCAGCAGTCCGAACCGCAGTCCGGACCCCCCGATGTCACCCATGTCCCGTCCCCGAAAGTCGTTCTGTGCCGGGATCCCGCCAGTTCCGGCCGGACGGCGGGGCCCCCATACCCCGGCGGCCTATTCTCTGTCACAGATTGTGTACCGGATCGACGTCTTCGAGGGGTGGGCGGTGGGGCTCGATTTCAGCCTGCTGGGTCCGCTGCGGGCCCGGTGCGACGGCCGTGAGCTCGACCTCGGCCGGCCGCAGCAGCGGGCCGTGCTGGCGGCGCTGCTGATCCCGCCGGGGCAGCTGGTGTCCACGGATCGGCTGGTCGAGGACCTGTGGGGGGCGGACGACACCCGCTGGCCGAAGGATCCGGTCGGGCAGATCGGCACGCACATCCACCGCCTGCGGCGTGCCCTGGGCACGCCCGGGCTGCTGGTCGGGACCGCGGGCGGCTACCGGCTGGAGGCGCCGCGTACGGCGGTGGACCTCTTCCGTTACGAGGTCGCGGTGGCCGAGGCCATTGCGCTGCGTCACCAGGATCCCCTGCGGGCGCGCGAGTCGCTGGCGCGGGCACTGGGTTCCTGGGAGGGGCAGCGCGCCCTGGACGGGGTGCCCGGGGCGTTCGCCGAGCGGGTCCGGGAGCGGCTCGCGGCGGGGCGGTTCGCGGCGGTGAAGGCACTGCTCGGCCTGGACCTGGCGCTCGGCCGGCACGCCGAGGCGCTGGATCCGCTGGCCGGGCTGGCGGCGTCGTACCCGCAGGACGAGGAGGTGCACCGGCTGCACCTGCTGGCGCTGCACCGCTGCGGCCGTACGGCGGAGGCGCTGGCGGGGTACGAGGCGTTGCGGGAGCGGTTGGACGGGGAGCTCGGGCTCGAACCCGCCCCGGCGCTGGTCGAGCTGGCGGAGCAGATCCGGCGCGGCGAGACCCCGGTGATGCTGCGGCGGCTGCCGAGGCCGTGTCAGCTGCCGCCGGACATTCCGGACCTGGTCGGGCGGGCGGCGCAGGTGCGGGAGGCGGAGCGGGCGCTGCGGGCGGGCGGCACGCCGGTGTTGGGGCTGTCGGGCCCGGCGGGCTGCGGCGCGTCGGCGCTGGCGGTGCATGTCGCCCACGCCGCCCAGGACGCCTTCCCGGACGGGCAGCTGTACGCGAGCGGCGGCGGCTCGGGCGCGGTGCTGGCCGGCTTCCTGCGGGCGTTGGGGGATCGCGCGGACTCCTCGGCCGGCCTCGACGAGCTGTCCGCGCGCTACCGCGCGGCGCTCGCCGGGCGTCGGGTGCTGGTGCTGCTCGACGGGGTGGCCGAGCCGGGGCCGCTGCTGCCGGCGGCGCCCGGCTGCGCCGCGGTGGTGGCGGGCGCGGAGCCGGGCGCGCTGCCCGAGGTCGCCGTGCGGCTGGCGGTGGGACCGCTGGAGCCGCACGACGCCTATGAGCTGCTGGCCCGGATCGTCGGCGCGGAGCGGGTCCGGCGGGAGCCGGAGGCGGTGGCCGAGGTGGCCGCGCTCTGCGGCCACCTGCCGGTGCTGCTGCGGACGGCGGCGGAGCGGCTGGCCGCCCGGCCGCGGTGGACGGTGGCCGACCTGGTCAGCTGGCTCGGGCTCCGGGGGGACGGGCCGGGGAGGACTCAGTAGAGGTCGGAGGAGAAGAAGACCGAGCCCGGGCCGGAGAAGGGGCCGCGGTCGGAGGAGTGGGCGAGACGGGGGATGATGCCGCCGCCCCAGTAGACGCCGGAGGTGCCGCCGGAGGTGACGGTCAGCTTGGCGTGCGGGTGGCCGGCGGTGCCGGACGACCAGCAGGCGTAGCCGTTGGCGGCGTAGACGACGAAGTTGCCGTCGACCTGCATGACGGCCTTGTAGCCGCAGCCGACGGTGTTGCTGGCCATCTTGACGTCGCTGCCGAACTGGTAGACGACGAAGTTGCCGTCGGGCTGCATGATCATCCTGGTGGAGCCGGACTCGATGTACCAGCCCGGGTAGAGCGGCTCGTCGTCCCAGATCGAGACGTGGTCGCCGGCCCGGTCGATCGCCGCCTCCGCGGTGCCGGTGGAGGCCACGGCCCCGGCCAGCGCGAGCGCGGTGGT
Organism: Kitasatospora sp. NPDC054768; assembly: GCF_053612025.1. Taxonomy (NCBI): domain Bacteria; kingdom Bacillati; phylum Actinomycetota; class Actinomycetes; order Kitasatosporales; family Streptomycetaceae; genus Kitasatospora; species Kitasatospora sp. NPDC054768. Next base: position 588 of record NZ_JBSHBN010000055.1, on the reverse strand, counting down.
GGCGGTGACCAGGGCGATCTGCCGGAGGGCCTTCATCGTCTTCATGTCCCCGTGTACCTCGTGGTTCTCTCGTGCGATCGCGCCGCCAGGTCCTCGGGGCGCGGTGTGGCACGAGCTTGGGGCAGGGCGGTAGACAAACGATGAACGCCGACGTTGGTCGGCGTCCGGGGGTGTGGGGCGGGGAGGAGCCGGGCAGGGGCGTTTGGCTTGGGCCCGGAGTAGGAGTACTGTCTCCTAGTCGCCTGACAGGGAGCACCGGACACGCAGCCGCGCGGACGGTCCCGGGGTGGCCAATCCTCCGAAACACCACTTCCCGGTTCGGGCCGGGTCGCTTCGTCTGTGTGCGTCGTGGCCTGGTGCGTATTCGGCGTGCTCGTTTTATTGGGTTGCGGTCGGATTCGCTTTTCGGAGCGGGGATCGGCTAGAGTTTGAAACGTCGGACGGGGCGTCAAACCCCGGAAGACACCGGCGAGTTGGATGAACGAAGCCCCGGAAACGGAGCGGAAAACATCTGATAAGCTGGAAACACGAAAGAACGAAGCCCGGAGGGTCCGCTGGAAGGCGGTCCGAAGGAAGCGTCCGTTCCTT